>CANBND010000021.1 GCA_947370945.1 Pseudobdellovibrionaceae bacterium
ATAAAAATGCCTTAGCCTGTAATCAGAAAATACTAACCGGAGGATCAAGGATGATTCCAAGAAATTTTGTATTGTTATATGTTGCGTGCGTTTTGACTTTGTTTGTTGTGAATGCGGTATTTAGCTAGGTTTTAAATCCTAGTTCTTTAGAACATAAATATCGGCGTAATTACGGCCTTTTTCTTCGCTGTCCATGCCGTAGCCAACTACATAACGGTCTTCGATTGTTTTTCCGATGTAATCGGCGCGAATCGGTAATTCACGACGAGCCGGCTTATCTAATAAGGTTACAATTTTTAATGATCTTGGGCGTGATGCGATCAAGCGATCACGCAGGAAACTTAATGTGCGGGCTGTGTCGATCACTTCTTCGATGATGATCACGTCTTTGTCAGCGATGTTGACTGAAATATCTTTGACCATACGAAGTGCGCCGCCTTTTTCAGTGGCTTGCAAAGAAACAAAATCAATTTGCTGAGGTAAATTAATTTTACGCATCAAATCTGCAGCGAAATGGATCGATCCGCGTAGTGGGCAGATGAAAATAATTTCTTTGCCTTCGTAATCGTTTTCGATTTTATCGGCAAGCTTTGTGACAAGTTTTGCAATTTCATCGGCTTTTAAAAAAATTGTCATATCGTCTTTGATTTGTTTCATCGGTGTATTCTTTCTTCAATAATATAATTAAGCTCAAATTAAAAGTTCAGGTTTGTAATGCCAGTGGCTTGCGCCATTTTTAAATATCTAAGGGCCTCGTCATTTCGGGGCTCCAGACGTAAAACATTTTCCCATTGATCGACGGCTTCGGCAATCATGTTTGAATTATAAAGAATTAAACCCAGCTTAAGCCTTGGTGAAATTAATTTCATATTCATCTGAAGGACTGTTTTTAGTTCGCGGATCGCTTTATCTTTGGCCCCAGCCTGAACATAGCATTCAGCCAAAAGCATTGAAATATCGGTTTTGTTTTTTGATAATTTTTGCGCCTGAGCATATTGTTCAGCCGCAGAATCGAAACGTTTGTATTGTAAATATAAATCACCCAATTCGATATGCTTTGTTGCAAATTTTTCTTCGACGTTAGCTGTAGGAACAATTTTCTTTTTTTGATCCAATAGGGCCTGTGCTTCGGCAAAAACTTTTTTAGCTTCATCATATTTGCCAATGTCATTTAAAATAATTGATAAACCAACGGCTGCATCGCTGTAGGTTGGATCGACTTCAAGTGCTTTTTTAAAGGTCTTGATCGCTTTATTAAATTGGCCGCGATTATAATAAATTGTTGCCAACATTTGAAAAACTTCGGGGTTCATCGATTTTTGTAACGAAGGTTGTTCTAAAAGTGGCTCGGCCTCTTTGTAATTCCCGTCAATAAAGGCTTCGCGGGCTTCATCAAGTAATTGTCCTGAAAATGATCGCATAATTATAGCTCCTCGGTTTTGGCTTTGTCGGCCTCGTCAGAGTTTGGAAATTTAGATATTAAAAGCTTTGAATGGTATTTTTGTTTGGTGTTGTTAGCCAACTTTTTTGCTGAACGTGCAGCACCTAAATGTGCACGCGGATCAAAACCAAGACCTGAATATTTTTGCAAAGTGCTTTCAAATCTGCGAAGTGCTGCAGAATATTTTTCTTGTCTGAAGTAAAAATCAGCGATGTACAATTCTTTTTCGGCCAGCTTTTGAAAAGTTTCATCGCGTTTTTCTTTGGCTTCTTTGACGTATTCTGAATGCGGATAAGATTTAATAATTTCGTCAAAGTGATAAATCGCATCGTTTCCCAGCGACAAATCACGATCGAATGTGTCTGGCAATTGGCTGTAATAGCTCATTGCAATTTTATAAACGACGTAATCAATTTTAGGATTTTTTGGGTGAAGATCACGAAAATTTTGAAATGCAACTTGTGCTTCTGCAAAGGATTCGCGTTTGTAATGAACTTCGGCGATGGCAAGTTCTGCTTCTGTCGCTAAATTGCTGTACGGAAATTTATTTTTAACATCAGCGTATTTTTGCAACGCCAAATCATACCGTTCAGCATCGTCAAATTCTTTAGCGTATTTATATGCGCCTTCGGCTGTTGTTAAATTTTTCTCTTCGCTGGCACAACCAGAAAAAAACACTGAACAAAATAAGACAGAAATAAAAAGTGAAATTAATTTCATAGAAATCCTTACAAAGGCTAATGTAAATCCAAAGGTATATTCAGCCCACCAATATAGAACCTTAATGCCTTATTTTTTGTCAATAAAAACAGACCACTTTGTTGAATTTAAAAGCTCTAAATCGGTTCTTTTGACCCATCCTGAATACGCCCCCGGATATTTGATTTGCACATAGGCAAAATCTGCATCATTTGACATTTTTAAGACATTAAAAATTGTACCAATTTCAGCCTGTGTGACAACGGCTTGATTTTCACCGGCTGCGGTTTGTACAGCGGCAGTTGCTGATTTCAAAATAACCTTAAGCTGTACGCTATCATTTATTTTCATTGTCAGTAGCAAAGCACAAATTGAAAATAAAAAAATCAGAACATAATTTGCAAAATTAAATTTTTCAGGATCAGCATTTGCGATTTCAGATTTTTTTCGATCTATGAAAAAACGAAAAAAATTTTTCAAAACAAAAAATAATAATACTGCCAAAGTCACAAATAAAATTTCGATTGAAAAATATTTAAGTCCGATCGAATTTAAATTTTCATAAAAACTGATATCGCGCGGTATTGATGCGGTTTGGTATAAATTTTTATTTTGTTTTTGAAAATCAGCGGCTTGCGAATTTTTTTCATCTAAAAAAAGTGCTTTTTGGTTGTAAACGTATGCAAGTGCACTTTCTTTTTTCTGAAAATACAGGTTCGAAATATTTTGACTGACCGCAGAAGCTTGTTCTTGGGTTAAATTGCTATCATGTGCCAGACCAAGGTCCAGTATTTTTTGATATATGACGATGGCGTCGTCAATTTTTTTTTCATTTTGCAGTGACAGGGCCTGCTGAAATAAATTTTGCGAACTGTCCTGTTGTGGTGTTGATTGTGACATATTGCCAAAGTCTACTTGATGAGACCTTTTCTTGTCATCCCCCGACGCAACAATGTAAACTTAAGTCTTATAAAAACAAATTCTAAATAACGAGGTTTACGATGTTATCAACAATTTTAGAAAAAATAAAAAACGCAACAACTGGCTCGGACGAAAAATTAATTGGTCGTCAAATCGATCAAGATCCTGTGATCGAAGGTTTGGTCAATGATCTGATTGATGAAGTGATGGTGAAGAATCAACAAATTCAAACTATTCAGAAACCGAATTCAAAATTTATTAATAGCGCCAAAGAAAAAATGGATCGCACAGGAGTTTTGCGCGGCCGTCCTTTGTATCATAGTTATATCGGTACGGGCGCAGGGCGCGGACCTTATGTTGAGCTAGAAGATGGCAGTGTTAAATTAGATTTAATTAACGGCATCGGAATTCACATTATGGGTCATTCGAATCCGCGAGTGATGAAGGCCGCTGTTCGTGGTTCGTTATCAGATATTATTATGCAAGGTAATTTACAACCTAATAACGAATATTTAAAATTGACTGAAAAATTAGTTCAAATCGCTGGACGAAAAAGCAAATTAAAACACGCATGGTTTGCAACGTGCGGAACAATGGCCAACGAATCTGCACTGAAAATTGCTCGACAAAAAAATTCTCCGGCAAAAATGATTTTCGCAATGAAAAATGCTTTTGCAGGTCGTTCGACAATGATGGCGGAACTGACTGACAATGCCGCGTACAAACAGGGCTTGCCAGATTATAACGAAGTTTTGCGAATCCCGAATCATGATAAAAAAGATCCGCAAAGCACAGAAAAAGCTTTGCGTGCGATGAAAGAATATTATTCAAAACACGAAAAAGACGTTTCTGTTTTTTGTTTTGAACCGATGTTGGGTGAAGGTGGTTTTCAACCGGTGCCGCGTGATTTTTATTTGCCACTGATTGATTTTTGCAAACAAAACAAAATCGCTGTTTGGGCCGATGAAGTTCAAACGTTCGCTCGAACCGGTGAATTTTTTGCTTTTGAAACAATGGATTTGGGTGAATATGTTGATATCGTAACAATCGCAAAAACAGTTCAGTTGGGCGCAACACTTTACACCGAAGAATATAATCCAAAGCCGGGTTTAATTGCTGGAACATTTTCTGGATCAGGTTCATCGATGTCAGCAGGGCTTGAAATTTTAGATATGCTTGAAGAAGGTTATCTGGGCCCGAACGGACGCATTTTAGCAATTCATAAAAAATTCATTGATGGGTTAAATCATTTAAACCAAACAACATGTAAAAATCTTTTACAAGATGCGGGTGGTATGGGTTTGATGATTGCCTTTACTCCGTTTGATGGCAAAAAAGATCAAGTCGAATTATTTATTAAAAAATTATTTAAAAATGGAATCATTGCCTTCAGTTGCGGAAAAGAACCTGTTCGGATCAGATTTTTGGTGCCTGCGATTATCCAAGACATGGATATTCATTTAGCGTTGGATATTATTGAAAAAACAGTTCTTGAAGGTTTGTCGTAGGGCCTGTGCTTGAGTTTTGACTTTATACAGGAATGCAGAAAACTAATTTCTTTTGATACTTCGCCGTTGCAATCGACGGTCGAAGTCTGTGAACATTTGGCAAATTTGGCACGTGAAAATGAACTGTACGTAGAAATTCAAAATGAAATTCAGAATGGAATTTCGCAAGCGAACATTTTGGTGCGATGTCAGCCATTTGTGGCCGGCGATCAAGAATTTCTGCTTCAAACACATCTTGATACGGTTGACCCGGGATCGTTTTCGTTATGGAAAAAAAATTCGTTTAATCCATTTGATGCCGTGATCGAAGACGGAAAAATTTTCGGACTGGGTGCTGCTGAAGTTAAATTAGATTTTTTATGCAAGCTGCAAGTCATGATCGAATTAAAAAAATCTGTGTTTAAAAATTTAAAACCTGTGCTGGTCGGAACGTTCGGTGAAGAAACTGGTATGCAAGGTGCATTAAAATTAATTCGTAAAAATAAAATTAATGCAAAATATGCGCTGATTGGCGAACCCACCAATTTAAATTTAGTCAATGCGTCCAAAGGTTTTGCGACGGTTGAAATTAAAATTCCCATTTCAGGCGAAGAACAAAAATACAAAAGCGAAAAATCAATTTCAGAATCAACATCAACGCAAACAAAAATATTTTCTGGCAAATCGGCACATTCATCGACGCCGCATTTGGGCGAAAGTGCGGCGGTTAAAATGTTTGAATTTTTAAGCCAAATGCCAGATCAAGTTGTGGTCGTTGATATCGATGCAGGAACGCGTGTGAACATGATTCCCAATCAAGCAATGATTGAGTTTGATGTCACGGCTTCGGTTCAAAAGACTTCGACTCAAAAAATAAATTATTTATACTCTGCAATGAATTCAGTTCAAGAAAAAATGAAAACAGTTGTTGATCAGTATTTCGAACCGCAACACTCAACGCTTTCTGTAGGAATACTTCGTACCTTTGCTGATTATATTTTTATCGGTGGATCGTGTCGAATTTTACCTTCTGTTCAGCAAGATATTTATGAATCATGGATGGCGCTCATACACCAAGCATGTTCAGAAGTTGGCGCTGAATTTCGTTTGCAAGACTACAAGCGTCCATTTCGAACGACGGAAAATTCACCTTTTGTCAGGGGTGCGATCCAAGAATTAGAAAAATTAGGACTTGATTCGCAGTGTCGGTCGTTGGCATCAACGAACGAAGCCAGTTTATTTTCGCGTTTAGGCATAGAATGTCTTTGTCTGGGTGCAGGGTTGCGTGAAGGCAATGTTCATACGCCCAACGAATATGTTACAATTTCAGACTTAGAAAAGGCGATGATTTTTTATAAAAAAATGATCGAAAGGTTTTGCTTATGAGTTTTATAGTGCGAGCAGTTCAGCGTGATGATTTGATTCAACTAACAGATTTAGCGAAGCAGTTTAATTTATTAAACTTGCCCGGTGATAAAAAAATAATTAGCGAAAAAATAAATCGCAGCGAATTATCCTTTGCCGGAGATTTGCCCAAAGAAAAATCAGAATATTTATTTGTGCTTGAAGACACCGAAGAACAACAGGTTGTCGGCAGTTCATTGATTTTGGCAAAACACGGATCAGACGAAGTTCCACATTGTTATTTTAAAATTTTAAAGCGTGATCATTTTTCAAAAGATTTGGGCATCGGATTTATCCATCAAGTGTTGCGTTTTCAATTAGACACAGACGGGCCCACTGAAATTGGTGGCTTATTGGTTGATAAAACATATCGCCGCAGACCCGAACGATTGGGTAAGCAAATTTCTTTAAGTCGATTTTTATTTATGGCATTACATCCTGATCGTTTTGAAAAACGTGTGTTGTGTGAATTGACTCCGCCATTAACCGAAGAAGGTCGCAGTGAATTTTGGGAAGCTTTAGGTCGCAGATTTACAGGGCTCCCTTACCAAGAAGCGGATGCACTTTCGCAGACGAACAAAGAATTTATTGAATCATTATTTCCTGAAGAAGATATTTATTTAAGTTTATTAGATTCAAAAGCACGTTTGGTTTTGGGCCGAGTTGGTGAATCGACAAAACCTGCGCAACATTTATTAGAAAGTATTGGTTTTGAATATTTGGACGAAGTTGATCCATTCGACGGTGGACCACATTACGGTTCAAAGACTGAAAATATTTTACCCATTAAACAGGGGCAAAAATTGCGTATTGGTGAAATCAAAGACGCCACCTTTAAAACGCAAGGTCTGATTGGTTTGGGTGCTGATGATTTCAGGGCGACACTGACAGCTTATGAAATTCGCGATGGTGTCATCGCTGTGCCAAATAAAACGCGAGATCTTTTAAAAATTGATCAAGATCAAGAAGTTTTTATTACTCCTTTTGAATATGGAAAAAAAGCATAACTTTTTAAATATCGTTTTATAGAAAGACTTTATGAATTATAAGCAAATTAATTTTTTAGGTGATTTTATTTCAGGAAAATTCATTCACGGCGTAAAATCTGATGGCCAATTCAAAGACACCAGCCCTGGTGATTTGTCAGATCAAATTATGACTGTGAATTTTAAATTAGACCACGTTGATGTGGCTTGCACAGAAGCAAAGAAATCTTATTTGCCATGGGCAAAATTATCCTACGACGATCGCAAAAAATATATTTTAAAATTAAAAGATATTTTTACAGCCCACGAATCAGAAATGGCCGAAGCTATCGCTCGCGACACAGGTAAAGCTTTGTGGGATGCAACGACAGAAGCAAAAGCCTTATCTGCAAAAATAGATATTACAATCAATGAATCGATGAAATTGGTTTCTGAAGAACGCATTACAAACGCATTACCAAATGTTGATGGAGTTTTGCGATATAAATCACGTGGTGTGATGGCGGTTGTTGGTCCTTTTAATTTTCCGGCGCATTTACCGAATGGTCATATTATTCCGGCGTTATTAACAGGGAACACAATTGTTTATAAACCATCTGAACAAACTCCGTTTGTGGCTCAGTTGTATTCACAATTCATTGAAAAAGCAGAATTGCCAGCCGGAGTTTTCAACATGGTTCATGGCGAAGCTGAAACCGGCAGGCGTCTTGTGGCGCATGAATTGGTGGACGGAATTTTATTTACAGGTTCGTACGAAGTGGGATTGAAAATAAAACAAGAAACTTTAAATCAGTATTGGAAGATTTTAGCACTTGAAATGGGCGGAAAAAACGCCACGGTTGTTTGGGACGACGCCGATTTGGACAAAGCCGTTTATGAAACTATCGTCGGCGCGTATATGTCTGCGGGGCAACGTTGTTCGGGAACATCCAAAGTTATTTTACACGATAAAATTGCAGATCAATTTACAGATCGATTTTACAACACAGCCAAAAAATTAACGATCAATCACTGGTCAAAAAATCCATTTATGGGATCGCTCATCAACGCTCAAGCTGTTGAAAAATATGTGCGCTTTCAAGAAATGGCGAACCGAGAAAATTGTGAAAGTTTGATGCGCGGAAAATCTTTGGATCTGGATGTGAAGGGTCACTATGTGACACCCAGTATTCATTTGGTGAAAGCTTTTGATCCGAAATCAATTTATCAAAAAACAGAAATTTTCGGGCCGAATGTGGCGATTTACAGATCCAGCGATTTTGAAAATGCTTTAGAAAATGTGAATTCATCAGGCTATGGTTTATGCATGGCTTTATTTACAAAAAATAAAGAACTTTATAACGAAGCCCTATTAAAGGCGCGCGTGGGTTTATTAAATTTAAATCGTACAACAAATGGTGCAAGTTCACGTTTACCATTTGGTGGAATGGGAAAATCTGGAAACGATCGTCCGTCGGGGCATTTTGCAGTTCAATATTGCACAGTGCCGATGGCCAGTCTTGAAGATCCGACCGAGTTAGACAAAACCAAATTACTTCCGGGAGTAACTCTTGAGTAAAAAAATGAAAATGATAATTGCAGCGCTCAGTTTATTCACGACGACATTGTCGTTAACAATTTTATTTTTTGGCTATCAATTTCTGGGTTCTGGCACCGCGAATGATGCCACCGAAATTTTATTTGATGTGACTCCGGGGCAGTCAATGTCAACTGTGGCTGCGAATCTTGAATCGCAACATTTGATTAAAAATGCGTGGTTGTTTTCGAAATATTCACGTTTCAAAGGTGCAAATTCAAAATTAAAAAAAGGTGAATATGCATTAAATCAAGCGATGACACCGAATCAAGTTTTAAATGTGATCACTTCAGGTAAAAGCGTCATGCGCAGTCTGACAATTCCAGAAGGAAAAAATATTTTTGATATCGCAGATATTTTAGAACGCAGTGGTTATGGCACAAAACAAGATTTTTTAAAATTAGCAATTGATAAAGAATTCGTACAGAGTCTGCTTGGTGAAAAATTAGAATCGCTTGAAGGTTATTTGTTTCCGGATACTTATAAAGTCACCAAATTTGATACGCAGAAAGAAATCATTCAACAAATGACGACACATTTTTTAAATGTGTACAAAGACATCGAACCCATTGCTCAAAAATTAAATTGGTCGCGTTCAAAATTAATTACATTTGCCAGCATTGTTGAAAAAGAAACCGGAGCAGCATCGGATCGCCCTTTGGTTTCATCAGTTTTTCATAATCGACTCAGAACAAATATGAAATTACAAACTGATCCCACAGTGCTTTACGGCAAAGCGATGTTGTTGGGTGCAATGCCAAATAATATTACGCGCGCAGATTTGCAGGCGCCAACGAAATACAATTCATACACAAATTTTGGATTGCCGCCGACGCCCATTTCAAATCCCGGCCGTGATGCCATTTTAGCTGCGGTGAATCCTGCAAATACAAAATATATATATTTTGTCAGTCGTAATGACGGAACCACTGCATTTTCTGAAACTTTGGCTCAGCATAATGCTGCTGTTCAAAAATTTCAGATGAATGCGAAAAACCGCGATGGAAAATCGTGGCGTGATTTAAATCCGAATAAATAATTAATTTTTAATAACTATTCTTGGGATTGCACAGGTACAAACTGATTTAATTCGGCGTTGTATTTAAAAATATTCAAACGTGAATTTCCGGCGCGATCTACCGTTGGAGCGATAATTTCAACGATGCCGTCGCGATCGACATCATTTAATCCCAAATTCACCGAATTGCCGTTGATCATTAAAAAAGCTTCAGAATCATCTGTTAAAGAAAATTTTTGTTTCAGGTGCTGATTATTTTGAACATCTTTTTCAAAGATCTCAATATCAATGCCAGATTCGGTTTTTACTTTGAAGATCACAAATTTTTGATTTGAAAATTCAGTGAAAATTTTAGCTAAGATTTCGCGAGTTTGAATTTTTTCAGAATTGAAAAAGTCACGAATTTTAGGCTGCGTCGACAGCACGGCGATAAAAATTGCAGCAAGTGCCATGACAATTAATAAAGTATAATTTTTTTTTGATGCTGCTGTGTTTTTATTTGAATCCATCACAGATTATTCTGTTATAGTTTGTTGTATGGGTCAAATCAGTAAGTCAGATTTTTATCAGTTATTACAAAGTCGCAAATCAATTCGTCAATTTAAAACCGATGATGTGCCACGCGACGTGCTTGAACGAATTATTCATCAAGCGGCCATGCATGCGCCGTCGGGAAAAAATCGACAGAACTGGCGTTTTTTTGTTGTTCAAGGTGAAAAGAAAAATCAATATTTAAAATTCTCGCAAAAATCTTGGCTGGGTATCAAAGATGTTTTACAACAGCGTTTGAAGCCATCTTTGTATGCATTCACCGAAAGATTTTTTTATACATTAGGCAATGCTCCGGTCGTTATTTTTGCCTACAGTCATAATTCAGCTGATGAACGTTACCACACCAGTATCGGCAGTGTTTATATGGCTGTACAAAATTTAAATTTAGCCTGCCAAATTGAAGGCCTTGGTTGTTGCACAATGGGTGCACCACTTGAAATAAAAAACGAAGTCGATGAATTTTTAGGAGTCACTGATTTACCAGAATATAAATCCGGCGAACTCGAATTATTGTGTGCAGTAGCTATTGGCTATGCGGATCACGAACCACCAAAGCCAAGCAGGCAAATCGAAAATCGAATTACGTGGTTAAAATAAGTACTGACAAGAATTCACAGCTGTTTTTTGTCTATGTAAACGAGCATAGCTGACAATGCCTTTAATAATTTTAAAACCTGCATTTGAAAATTGAGTGTTACCAGAAATTTCAGCTGGAAATTCAGGATGAAATTGCACAGAAAGACTTTTATTGTTTTTTCCCTGTAGCGCTTCGACGATCTGATCTTTATCGTCGGTGGCAATTTGCAATGATTCGGCTTTTGAATTTAAATCGACAGCTTGATGATGAACGCTATTAACGTTTATCTTGTCTGCGTTTTTTAAAAATCTAGACAGTAACGATTTTTCGATATCTATTCCGTGCCACGTTTGCATTTCTGTTGAATTTTTTCCGTCTAAGTTGATGTGGTAATCTGTTGTGCCAGAATTTGTTTTTGTTAAATCTTGAAATAATTTGTGACCATCGGCGATGGCGCCCATCTGGTGACCGCGACAAATTCCAAAAAATATTCCGCGAGCATATTTTTTAAATGATTGAACTAATAAAAATTCAGATTGATCTCGAACGGCGTTTGTATTTCGTGCGAATGTTTTTTCTTGTCCGTAGAGCTCTGGCGAAATATCATCACCGCCTAATGAAACCAACAGGCTAAAATTTTCTGAAATCTTTGATCTAAATTCAGCAGCGTCCGAAGCATTCAATCCGATGTCAGCAGCCACAGCGATAACATAAACCTCTGCGCCAGCAGCAGAAAAAGTTTTTATGTTTCTTTGAATTCGTGCGCCAGCGGGAGTCATGTCTTGAAACCAATTCGCAATGAAAGCCAATCTTGTTTTGCCAGACATTTTTTCAGCGACAAGGTCTTCTGATCGACCCAAAGATAAATTTTTTATGGGTTCTGCTATTTCGGATAAGCTTTTATTTTTTAGCACCTGTTGAGTATATCTTTGAATAGCTTGTTGATTCGTTTCGCCTTCTATTCGAGGAAAAATAATTTTAGGCGCAGATGTTTCAGACTGCCATGCAAAGAGCTGAATTTTTGCAAAAGCAAAAAATGGTAAAAATAAAATAAGACTCAAGACTTTTAAAAACTTCATCTATTAAGATTGCAAAGCAGATTTTATGCCGTGTTGTTAAATGCACAATCATTGTCAGTGTCTACATATGAGACACTGAACGCAAAATTGTGTCTCATATTGATATATTCGATTTTATAATGACCATGTTCGTATTAGGTAGGTACTCAGTTTGTAGGTCATCAGATATGTTAAAAGGTTTGCTGATTGCCAACATTCTGGTTTTGTCATTTTCTGTGTTTGCTAAAAATCAAACGGACTCTTTAGATATTATAATCGATAAATCTTTAAATTTTATTGAACATTCGCAAAAACAGCAAAACGAAGGGCTTTATTTTAAAGGTGAATGGCCTGTTGAAATGAAATCTTATTTATTACCAGCATTATTAGGTGTCGGAAAATTATTTGCTCAACCTGTAGACGAGCCCACATCTTTTGCGACGTCTTCGATTTCTAATTTATTAGCCTCGATTTATTTTGAAAATCCAAAGCATCTAAAAATTAAAACTATGATCACGCAAGGTCTGCAATCGGTCGATCAAAATTATAAATCTGATGACGTTTACAGTTATTATACACAGATGGATTTTAACGGAACAATTGTTCGCGGCCCGCGCGCTGTTGGTCAATATGTTCCTAAATATATTCAGGGTTTAACAAATATTCCGCCAGATGCGGATACAACTTCTGTAACCTACACAGCGAAATATTTCGAACATATGATCAACCAGACGTCAGACTTTAATATTCCACAGGCAGCACTGGATACTTTTTCTCGTTTTCGTGATGTTGATCGCACCTCACATTATTACAACTGGTTGGATGGAATTCGAAAATCCGGCGCGTACATGACTTGGTTTATTGATGAAAAATCACCAGCCATGCCGCGCGGAGTATTCGCAAAGCCAGATCGTGGCGCGCGAATTCCGTTTAATTTTAATGATGTTGACTGTGTCGTGAACGCGAATGTGTTGCGTATGTTAACCCTGACAAAAAATAAAAACCAATCGGGCTACAAAGAATCATGTGATGTTTTAAATTTTTCGATTGAACATAATCTTGAAAGCCAATGCGGAATTTATTATCCGAATTCTTATGCTGTTTTATTTACAATTTCAAACGCATATAAAGCTGGCGCTGAGTGTTTAGAAGTTTCAAAAAATAAATCGGTTCAAAAAATTCTTGAAGGTCAAAATTACGATGAAGGTTCGTGGTCAAATGCTCCAGGTATTGGCCGTACTGATAAAGTGCAATCAACAGCCTTGGCTTTGATTGCGTTGATGAATTATTCAGAAGCCGAAAATTTTAGATACGATTATTCAGTGAAACTGGGAATTAAATACTTAATATCGCAAATTGAAAAAAAATCAGACACAGAATATTTTTGGCCAGGCGAAGTCTTTTTTTCGGCAGTCGCTCAGGCCAGAAACACAGTGTTATGGCGTTCAGATGCTTACACAACGTCGTTAGTTACTTTAGCGCTCGTCAAATCGCAAAATTATTTAAAGGGCATAGAATGAAATATTTAATTTTATTATTTATAACACAAACCTGTTTTTCAGCCCAAACATATTACGATAAAAATGGTTTTGCGACATGTTTTGAAAATAACGATCAGGTTTATTTTATTGATTGGGACCACTATACAAATGCTGATATTAAACAAGTTTCATATTTTGAAAAAACAGAATATATTCAATCTACGGGTCACTACGTAAAAAACTGCATTGATCAAAAATATATGTACGACATTCCCAATCAAATTTTAAAACCGTTGGCTGATTCTGGTGATATTTTTCCTGAAGATATTTTATTTGCATTAAATCAAATTTCAGTTGGTGCTGAAAAATATAGATCAGAAAAAACTGCGCCCGAATTTATCGCCAATCATCAAGATTTATTTCAATCCAATGCGCCCACACAGATCGAAAGTTTGCGCGAAGATTACGGTGATTCCTTTGCTACGGATTTGGTTTCGACGTGGTCAAAAAATTCGATTTTGCCAAATCAGTCGTGCGCCAAATATATTGGCACATGTGATTTTTATTTATGCCAAGAGCAAAAATCACCGTGCGGCTTGGATGGCTATAATTTAGGTTTTGGTTTTAAATATTGCAGCGGCAGCAAATTCACATTGTTTAATCAAATGCAAACTGATCTGGGTAAAAATTGGGTTACAAACGTTTTTCAGTGTTTACAAAAACAAAGTTTGCAAGTCAGTGAAGTAAAAGAAATCAGAACATGTGAAAAAATTAAATCAGATGCCTACGATTCTCATCCAGATTGTTATGTTCAATCAGGATTTTGTGAGCTGAAATTGTCTGAAAAATTAAAAATATTTAAATTGGTCAAAAAAGAAATTTTTTCACAGGAATCACTTCCAATGGTTAAAAATTTATTGCACAAATGTCATATCGAAAAACAAGAACAAGATGTATTAAACAGCGAACTTAACTGAAGGGCTCTTTATGAAAAAAATAATCGTAGTCGCATTTCTGGAATTAATGTTTTCGCAAACCTTTGCGCAGACGATACCGGCTGGTGTTTATACTGAGCTTGCAAAATTTCCGAATCTAACGGCTGATTACGTCAAGCTATTACCAAAAGCAGTGAATGACCAGTTCATGCAAAAAGAAGAGGCCTATCATAAAAATATTAAATCGACGTGCTTACCACGCATCGATGTGCAGTATGTTTCGAATTTAACTTCACCACAAGATGCCGCCGCCCTCGATTTTGAATCTGCATTTATTGGCATCGATGCAACACTTTGCTTTGTGAATACCTCTGTGGAAAAAGTCATCGCACTTTTCGGCGATCGTGAATTTCAGGCCAGCAGTGTTTCAACAATTAAAAGCTCATACAAAAATGGCGATCTGATTTGTGAAAAAACTTCCGCGCCAACAATTGGCAATTCGCATTATTGTTACAATCAACAATCATTTGTACAGCCAGATTATATTCTAGGTTTTTCATTTAACGTTTGGAATGATTCAGTACAAAATGCAAATGCTCCGGTTTATTTTCGCGAAGTTATGGTTTCGGCAAATCAAACTGGCACTGTGACTGAATTTCATTTACAAACTTTGGTGCGCGGACCAAAGCTTAATTTTTTTCAAAAAGCATTCGCTAAAGGTGCCATCAGTTCAGAACAGCGATCGGTCTATGAAAAAATGAAACAACGGTTGCAATAACAAATGAATTCATTTAAAAAAACAAAATGAAAATCCACCCACTAGATGCTCTGAAAAAAAATCCGTTTGTGCTGGCTCCGATGGCCGGTATCACGGATCATGCGTTCAGAACTTTCATGCGAAAAATGGATGCCAGTGTTGTTGTTACTGAATTGGTATCGGCAACGGGTATTGAATATAAATCGCAACGCACTTTGGATTTAATGAGCTTCGATGAATCGCAACGTCCGATCGGAATTCAATTGTTCGGCGAAGATTCTGAAATTATCGCGCGCGCAGCCAAAGTCGTTGAATCGCAAGGTGCAGATTTTGTGGATTTGAATTTTGGATGCCCAGTGCCCAAAGTTGTTAAAAAAGGTGCAGGTTCGGCCATGATGAAAGATCTGGTCGTGATGCAAAAAGTTTTATCATCAACGGTGAATGCCGTAAAAATTCCAGTCACAATAAAAATCAGAACAGGTTGGGATGCCAATCAAAGAAACGCATTGGATGTTTGCAATATCGCATACAATGAAGGCATTACTTGGGTGGCGATTCACGGTCGAACACGAGCTCAGGGTTATGAAGGCTTGGCCGATTGGGAATTTATTTCAGAAATTAAAGCGAAATCGAAAATTCCAATTTTAGGTAATGGCGATATATTGACTCCACAAAAAGCAGTTTCACGTTTAAAAGAATCAGGTTGCGATGGTGTATTGATCGGCCGTGGAGCTTTGAAAAATCCATTGATATTTGCTGATGCTTTAAGCTTGTATCGCGGCGAAAATTTGCGGACTGATTTGAAGCGAAATTATAAAAGCATATTTCTGGATTTAAGCCTTGCGATTCGCGAACATGCACCTGACCACATTACGAATATTCAGTTAAAAAAGTTTGCCTGTTGGTTTTCAACAGGGTATCAAGGTTCATCCGCATTTCGTAAGCAAATTTTTCAGCTGAAAGACACTAACGAAGTCTTGTCGTGCGCTTTAGATTTTTTTGGTTCAATTTCAGATATTGAACAAGAAGACACAAGCGGCGACAGCTTTTTAATGGGCGGGCATGGTTGAACAAAGTTCAACGGATGTGAAACTCGACGGATTTATTTTTTTAACAAAGAGGAAACAATGCTACAAGATCCAAAAAAAATCAGAAATATCGCCATCATTGCTCACGTTGACCACGGTAAAACAACTTTAGTGGATCACTTGATTAAACAGGCCGGAACATTCCGTGAAAACCAAGCGGTCCAAGAACGTTTGATGGATTCAATGGATCTTGAAAAAGAACGCGGAATTACAATCGCTGCAAAAAATGCATCGTTCACTTACAAAGATATCAAAATTAATATCGTCGATACTCCGGGACATAGTGACTTCGGCGGTGAAGTTGAACGCGTATTAAACATGGTTGATGGCGCAATTTTACTTTGCGACGCTTCTGAAGGCCCACTGCCACAGACGCGTTTCGTTTTGAAAAAAGCCTTAGAACAAAACATCAAAGTCATCGTTGTAATTAATAAAATCGATCGTTCAGATGCTCGTATTCAAGACGTACACAACGAATTATTCGATCTATTTATCGACGTTGAAGCCAACGAAGAACAATGTGATTTTCATACAATCTATGCGATCGCGCGTGACGGTATGGCGACACTTGATCCAGCAGTTAACACTGGAAACTTGAACGTACTTTATGATGCAATTGTTGAATTAGTACCTCCACCGACAATTGTTGAAGATGCACCATTGCAATTAATGGTTTCTAATATTGGTTACAACGATTACGTTGGTCGTTTAGCAATGGGTCGTATGCGTGGCGGAACTGTAAAGGTCGGCGACGACATTATGTGTATCCAAGAACACGCTCAGAAAAAAGTTAAAGTTTCGGCACTATTCCAATATCACGTAAATTCACAAATTCCAGTTCAAGAAATTGGCGCTGGAGACATGGCGATCATCGCAGGTATCGAGGATTTCACAATCGGTGACACCATTACTTCGGCGATCAATCCGCAAGTTCTTCCGCGAATCACAGTTGATGAGCCAACCGTTGGAATGATTTTCTCGGTTAATAACGGACCGTTCGCAGGTCAAGAAGGTAAACAAGTTACTTCTCGAAAAATTTTAGAGCGCTTAGAAAAAGAATTACTTTATAACGTTTCAATCCGCGTCGAAAAAACTGAAGCCACAGACGCTTTCAAAGTTGTTGGCCGTGGTGAATTGCAGTTGGGTGTATTGATCGAACAAATGCGCCGTGAAGGTTTCGAGCTTCTTGTTTCTAAGCCTCAGGTTGTTTTCAAAACTGTTGATGGTAAAAAATTAGAACCGTTCGAACACGCCGTGATCGATATCGAAGATCCTTATGTTGGCGCTGTAACTGAAAAATTAGGTATGCGTAAAGGTGTTATGACGAACATGGTTCAAAAAGGAACTGGTCGTACACGTTTAGAATTCCGAATTCCTTCGCGCGGTTTGATCGGTTACCGTTCTGAGTTCTTAACTGATACACGTGGTACAGGGTTATTAAATACAAATTTTGATGGCTATGATGATTACCGTGGTGATATTAATTCTCGTATCAACGGCGCGATGGTTTCCGATCGTCAAGGTGAAGCAAATGCCTATTCAATCTGGAATAAGCAAGAGCGCGGCCGTATGTTCGTGAATGACGGCGACTTAGTTTACGAAGGTATGATCGTTGGCGAAAATGCAAAAGACAACGATATGATCGTTAACATTCAGGAAGCCAAAAGAATGTCGAACGTTCGTGCGTCGGGTTCAGATGAAGCAATTCGCGTAACTCCGGTTAAGCCAATGACATTAGAATTCGGTATGGAATGGATCAAAGAAACAGAACTGATCGAAGTGACTCCAAAAACAATTCGTTTGCGTGTTAAAGAATTAGATCCACACAAGCGTCCGAAGCAACAAAAATCAAGCAAAGATTAAGTTTCTTTTTAAAAAATCAAAATAAAAAACCCGGACCAGTTCCGGGTTTTTTATTTGCGCTTATACTTATCTCAGTTACGCTTTAACTATGTCGATTACATTATCTGCCGTAAATTTAAAAAAAAATTATAATGATGTCGCCGCTGTTCGCGGAATCAATCTTGAAATCAAACAAGGCGAATGCTTTGGTATTTTGGGTCCGAACGGAGCAGGTAAATCGACACTATTAAAAATGATTTACGGCCAAGCCATACCGACGTCGGGTGATTTATTTGTTTTGGGTTTGAACACACGCGATCAGATGACAGAAATAAAAGCACGTATCGGCGTCGTCCCCCAAGACGATGGATTGGATACGGATTTTAGCGCTCTGGAAAATTTAAAATTATTTGCGACATATTTTAATATGGAAAAAAATTCTGCAGAAGCTCGCGCAGAACATTTACTGCACGAAATGAAATTAGCAGATCATCAGCATATGCATGTTGAAGCATTGAGTGGCGGCATGAAGCGTCGCTTAGTTATCGCCAGATCACTATTGCACGAGCCACAAATGTTAATCTTAGACGAGCCCACGACGGGTCTTGATCCGCAAGCACGCTTGTGGATTTGGAATTATTTTGAAAAATTAAAAGTTCAGAAAAAAACAATTATTATCACAACACACTATATGGAAGAAGCTGAAAAATTGTGCGACCGTATTGCTATAGTTGATCAAGGTGTAGTTCTGGATGTTGGTACCGGACCTGAGCTAATTAAAAAATATATAGGTACAGAAGTGATCGAGCTTGAAGTTGAAGATCAAAAAAATTATTGGACATCGAAAATTAAAAATTTAGACATAGAATTTCAAGAATTTGAAAGCAAATTATTCGTTTTTTTTGCATCAATCGATCAACGTCAAAATTTTTTACAACATATACAAAATGCACATTATCTGATTCGGGCAGCAAATTTGAATGATGTTTTTTTGAAAGTCGCTGGCTATCAAATTCGAGGTGAAGCTTGATACAGGTTTGGCTAAGAAATTTTTTATTCTTTAAAAAAACTTTTTTAGTTTCATTGTTCTGGACTGTATTTGAGCCTCTGATGTATTTAGCAGCTTTTGGATTTGGGTTTGGCAGGTATGTTCCGCCCATCGAAGGGTTGCCATTTATTGATTTTTACTTTCCGGGGCTTTTGTGTTCGACCGCGATGATGGTTTGCTATTTTGAATCGACCTATCCGAATTATACAAAATTGACTCATCAAAAAACATTTCAAACGATGTTGCTGACTCCGCTGTCGGCCCAGCAAATTTTATTGGGTGAAATTTTTTGGTCGGCAACAAAGGGTATGATTGGTGCTTTGGGCGTTATGTTAGTTTCAATAATGTTTGGATTATTCAGTTTAAAGTTCATCTTTATTTTACCCGTTTTATTTTTAATCAGTTTGATTTTTGCCGCTTTCGGATTGATGGTTGTGTCGATTGCAAAAAACTATGATTCATTTGTATTTTCAACATCCGGTTTTATAATTCCGTTATCATTAATTAGTGGAACATATTTTTCGCTAAAGGATATGCCGCAACTGATTCAATGGTTAGCTTATGCATTCCCGCTGTCACATGGAGTGCAATTGGTTCGTCATATTTTGCACGGACAAACCGATATAGTTTTTGATGGAATTCATTTATTAGTTCTGATTTGCTACGCTACGGGCCTTATTTTTTTCGCAAACAAATTATTTCAGCGAAAAATGATTAATTAATTTTACTCATCCAGCATTTCATTCAAGTCTGCTTCGGTTAAATCGTCATTCGTTGCTTTCTGCGATTGACCAGATTGTAAAAACGATTCAAGCCGTGCAGTTGCTGTCACATATTGTTCTTCGGACAAAGATTTATATTTGTACATGTTATTTAAAATTTGTGAAATTCTGCGTTTCGCAAATTTTGTCAGATCTTTTCTGAAATAGGATTGCGAATATTTTTCAGGATTTGGTAAAACCATAGCTAAAAATGCAGACTCCAAAGGATCAAGCTGTGCCGGAGTTTTTTTAAAATAAAAGTTGGCAGCTTGTTTGATGCCGAAAATATTTTTACCGAACTGCACAACGTTTAAATATTTTTCTAGAATTTCTTTTTTTGACAAAGTTTTTTCAAGCTTCACTGTGATCAAAGCTTCTATGCCTTTTCTGACAAAATTTTTATTTTTCGATAAGAATAAATTTTTTGATAATTGCTGGCTGATTGTAGAGCCTCCGCAAACGATACGGCCTTTTTCTTTTAATTTTTCCAAACAGCGTTCGATTCCTTCAGAATCAAAACCGTTATGTGAATAAAACGAAGAATCTTCGGTCAGTATTATAGCTCGCTGTAAATGATTTGAAATATTTTTCAGCAGTGTGTAATTTGTATTTTTAGGGCACAGATCAATTTCAAACATTGTTGTTTTGATGCAGCCCTTGATTTCTTTTTCAGAAGGAATTTGTAAAAAAACATACAAAAAAATTATTATAAAAAGTGCTGCTATAAAAAAAATTATTTTTTTTAAAACATTCATTAATTTAAATAACCATTGTCTTTCATCCAGCGCACACTGGATTCAACTGCAGCAGATGATGAAGACGACAAAAACTGAATATCATTTTTTGCTTTTACAGAATCAAACCAATGATACATGCTGGCTGTGTATGCGTTTTCTTTACTGATGCCTACGCCAAAGTTATCACCTATAAATCCCAAAGCATGTAAAATAGGAGTTGGTATTTTAAAAAGCGGCCTTGAAACGCCGGCGCAATCGGCAATGATTTCAAATAAATTTTTTATTGTTAAATTATCGCCGCCCAGAATATAGCGTTCGCCATTTTTTCCAAATTTTGTAGCGTTAATAATTCCGTTGATAACATCAGTTACAGCAACAACATTGACTCCGCCGCTCGTGTAAAAAGGCAATTTTCCACGCGCGACTTGGATTTGCATTTTGCGACTGCTTTTTTTTGCATCTGCGGGGCCATATATTGTTCCAGGGTTTACGCAGACCGCATGAATTTTTTTCGCGTGTGCGGCGGCGATCACAATTTTTTCAGCTTGATGTTTAGTTTCAAAATAGCCCAGATTTAAATTTGAAATTTCATACTTTGAATCTTCATTTAAAACAATGGGATTAAAACTGGCGCCAACGGCCACGACGGATGACAAATATAAAAGCTGATCTGTATTTTGCGTTTCACACGCAGTAGCAACGTTTCTGGTACCTTCGACGTTGACTAAATCCATCATTGATCTTTGACTGGCTTTGTAGGCAACAACGCCCGCTAAATGATAAACATAATTTTTATTTTTAAAAGCCTCTTGCAGCGAATTTAAATCAGTTACGTCGCCGTAGGCATATTTTATTTTTAAATCTGTCAGTTCTGACAAATCACTATTTTTTCGTACCAGTGCTGTGACGTCGTGGCCTTCTGCTAATAATCTTTTGCAAAGCCATGCACCTAAAAATCCGTTGGCTCCGGTGACGATGGATCTCATGTTGTCCTTCTTTGAATTACAGAAAATAATTTAATCAATAAATAGTGAAATAAAAATCCCCATAAAATCCCTATGAATGCCCCCGCCAAAACGTCAGTAGGGTAATGAACACCATTATAGACTCGTGAATAGGCGATCAGTGATGCAAAAGAAAATAAAACAAGTTTTGCTTCTGGAAAAATAAAACTTATGTAAGTTGCGAACGCAAAATTATTGGTTGCATGATTTGAATAAAAACTTGTGTTTGTTGACGCGGGACTTCGTTTGATAGCCTGCGTTTCCAAAATTTGAAAAGGGCGAGGACGGTTAACGATACGTTTAACTTTAGCCCCAGAAAAATCGCTGGCTGAAACTGTTAAAATCAAAAATAAAAAATAGAGCACCCCTTTTTTTTTAAATTTATAAATTAGGCAGCTGAAAACAATTACAACGACTGAAATTGAAAACCATTTATTTAAATGCTGATCTGTGATTGCAGGAAAAAACCAATCAAATGCTGAATTTGCAGTTGCTTGATTGATCAGCTTGAATAAAAAAAGATCGATTTGGTATAAGAAATCCATTAAGCCCTAAGTCTAGATGATTCGAATATAAAAGTGAATGATATTTTAATTCGTGCCAGACTACCTGCTATGGATAGAGCAACAATATTAGGACTTTTGATTGGTTTGGGCGGCATTCTTTTAGGTAATTATATCGAAGGCGGCCACATTGCATCGCTTATGCAAAGCACAGCATTTTTAATTGTGACGGCGGGCACATTCGGAGCTGTGATGGTTTCGAATCGCACAAAGGATTTAAAAACGGGATTTCAACTATTTAAAGAATCGTTCAGCGATTTCGAAGTTGATTTTGATACGCCGATCAATGAAATTTTAGAATGTTCAAAATTGGCAAAGAAAGTTTCTGTATTAGCGTTAGAATCAAAAGTAAATACTTTAAAAACTGATTTTTTAAAACCTATGATCAGAAATATTGTGGATAGCGTTGATGCAAATTTAATTCGTGAAATTTCAGAAACTCAAATAGATAAAGAAGAAGAACGTCTGATGAATGCGAGTCGTATTTGGTCAGATGCCGGTGGGTATTCGCCAACGATTGGTATTATCGGAGCAGTTTTGGGTTTAATTCACGTCATGGGTAATCTATCAGACACTTCAAAATTGGGTGCTGGTATCGCTGTTGCTTTTGTTGCTACAGTCTACGGTGTTGGTTTTGCAAATTTAATTTTTTTGCCGATTGCATCGAAAATTAAAAAAAATATTTCTGTGCGTATCAGGCAAAAACAAATGATTTTAGAAGGTGCTTTGATGCTGAGCGCAGGTGTACACCCTAATTTAATTGAGCAAAAATTAATTGCTTATCGTAAAACTAAATAACGGATTCAAAATAAATAATGGCAAATAAAAACAAAAAACATGAAGAGCACGAAAACCACGACAGATGGTTGGTGTCCTATGCTGATTTTATTACGCTGTTGTTTGCATTTTTTGTTGTCATGTACGCAACATCAACAAATAACCAAGACAAGCAAAAAGATTTTGAAAAATCAGTTCGTCTGACACTAAAATTATCTGGCGGTGGCGCCGGTAGCGGCGACGAAACAGGCCAAGGTTTATTGGGTAACGGAACCGAAAGCAAAGAATTAGTCATACCATTAGAAGGATTTCCAAAGGGGCGTGGCCCGGGGGAAACTCAGGATTACATTAATCGTTTTATTGAAAAAAAAATGGAAAAAACAACAAAGGATTCAATTCAGAATATCAGACATGACGCCGTTGGTGTTCGAATTTCGTTAGCTTCTGCACAATTTTTTAATGCCGG
>CANBND010000022.1 GCA_947370945.1 Pseudobdellovibrionaceae bacterium
TGTGCCCAAGCGACTTGTTTGCCAATGTAATTGCTGCCTGCAGCTGCAAATAATGCGGTCGACGTTGTTCCGATATTCGCACCAAAAACCCAAAGCATCGCATCGTGATTTGAAATCACACCCGCAGCGCACAAGCTCATGGCAAGTCCTATGGTTACAGCACTACTGTGAACAAAGGCGCAGAAAATCATGGCAGCTAAAAATGAATAAAACGAATTATCGCGAAACATTTTAAAAAAATCAGATAAAAATTCTTGTCCAGCAAAATAATGTGAACTGACCGAAATCATTTTAAGACCTAAAAAAATCATCGAAAAACCCATAACAACTGTGGCTAAGTTTTTGACAGAGTTTTTTTGGCTGATAAAAAACGTAGTAAATCCCAAAATAAAAAGAGGTAAGGCGATGCCCGATAAATCAAATGAAATTAATTGAACAGTCAATGTTGAGCCGATCGCAGTTCCGATAATGACGCCCATGACTTGTGGCAATTGAATGACTTTTGCTGTACCAAGTCCGACCAACATCGAAGTTACGGCGCCTGAGCTTTGTAAAATTGTTGTTAGGCCTACGCCGACCCCAATCGATAAAAATCTGGATTTTGAAAGACGATTCATTAGTGTTGTGATTCGCGAAGCCATTAATTTTTCAAGTGCGCCAGAGGCCATGGTGCTGCCGTACAAGAAAAAAGAAACTCCGGCCAATAAAATAATGATGTAAGAATTTTGAAAATCAATCATACTGAGTATTATAACAAGGAATTTTCATGTCAGACAACATCCGAGTCGTCGCTATTGCTTTTTTTCGTACGACAGATCAAAAATATTTAATTTGTAGACGAGGTCCAGCTGAATCGGGCGCTGGTGCGTGGGAATTTCCAGGTGGTAAGATTGATGTTGGTGAAACTGAAACTCAAGCGCTTGTCCGTGAAATTCAGGAAGAGCTTTCTGTGCAAATACAGGCCGAAAAACTGATCTATATTTCGGCGCATGACCATCAGTACGAAACAAAAAAAATACACATTACACTTTATAAATATGATGTTCAAAATTTAAACTATACATTGATTGACCACGATCAGGCCGAATGGGTTTTGTTGTCTGAAATTAAAAAATACAATCTTGCACAGGCAGATATTCTTTTTATTGATAAATTACGGTAAGAATCTGGTACGCTCTGAGGCGGTGGGGACGCGGCAAGTTTCTTTTTGACCAAAAAAACGATAGCGATTTTTTGCAACAAAATCATAAATTAAATCACAGGCAACAGTGGGTAAACAGTTCCCCAATAGGGATATGATTTTAAAAAAAGGACCAAGTTCGTTAAAAATGATTAACACAGCTTGTGATTTTTTAGAAACCACACCATCGATCGACAAGATAACGGTATCTAGACCAAGGTCTTGGGTGAATAATTCTTTTTGTGCTGTTGTTCCCTGAAGTGACGCGAAATAAAATTTATTCATAGAGTCTTGGCGTATGACAAAATCAACAAAGCCATTACATAAATTACAAACTCCATCGAAATAAATGATTCGCATATTGAAAATAATAACCTATAATAAAATCAAATGGAATGTTTTGTTTTCCCAATTACACATACGAATTTATTTCCGCTGACGACGAAGCCTTTAAATATTTTTGAAACCAAATATTTAAAAATGATCGAAGATTCAATCGCAAAACAAATCCCCATTGCTTTGGCTTATGTTCCCGAAAATGGAGACACCTACAGATCCGTAGCAGGATACGGAATTCCACAAATCATGGATCGCAGACCCAATGACACATTGTTGGTTTTTTTAGCTGGTCTTGGTAAAGTGAAAATTAAAAAACAAATTCAGAATGCAGATTCGCCGTATTTAATTTGCGAAGTTGAAAAAATTCACGAAGATTTAACGTTGGATGACGAGCTAAAAAGTAAATACATGATCCTCAGCCAATTATTAGTGCAATGGGTTCAAAAACATATTCCAGATCCTCATCAGCGCGAAATTTTTATTAAAAATTTAACTGGCCCCCAAGAAATCATTGGATCATTTGCGGCCTATTTGATTCGTGATTATGATTTACAGTACGAAATGATGGAGATTTTTTCGTTGAACGAGCAAATCAAATATCTGCATCGTTTATTTGAATCGAACGAACTGACGAACGGTTAGTTGTGAAAAAAAATAAATTTGCAAGACAAACGAAGCGTCTGATATTGCGTCCTTTAAAATTATCGGACTATAAAATTTGGAAAAATTCATATTTGAAATCCAGCTCTTTGCAAAATAGATGGGACGGTTCTAAAAAACCGGATGACCAACTAGAGATACAAAGCTTCAAGAAGCTTTTAAAGTATCAAAGTGATCAACGTAAAACAGAAAATTTTTGTGACTATGCAATTTTTGATAAAAAAACAGGTGAATACATAGGGATGCTGTGTTTGATGAATTTTGTTCGATCGGTAACTCAAAGTGCGTTCGTTGGATATTCGTTATTAAATCAGTATTGGGGTTTGGGCTATGCTACTGAAGCTCTGTTGGCGTTGATCGACATCGCATTCAATGATCACAAGTTACACCGCATAGTTGCAGGGATTGAACCGCAAAATAAAAAGTCCATACAGCTTGTGAAAAAAATAGGATTCCGAAAAGAAGGCGTTTCTAAAAAAATAGTTCTATTGCGTGATCAATGGCAAGACCTTGTTCAGTATGCTCTGACGTGTGAAGATGTCGGAATTAAATGGCAAGGTACAACTCAAATCAGAGTCAGATAATTTTCCCGCCTAAGGTCCAATGAAAAGTTGAGTACAAAGTTTATATCCAACCAACAGCCATTTGTATGTTAATATTTTGCTATGAAATACAATTTTTTATTTTTAATTCTAACTTTTTCAAACGTCACAAAAGCCGACATGTTTAAATCGACGCTATTTTCTTTGAATACAATTTATTTAGATCGTGATTACGATGATAACGGTACAAAAACTAAAACCAAAGAAACAGACACTGATTTTCGACTGATGCGTATTGAAAAATATTGGGCCTATGGCGCGCTATATTCAATGTCTGCCAATGATGCGTCAGATGCTGGCAGATCCAGTTACGGTGTATCAGCTGGGTATTATTCAGAAAAAGATTTCTATATGAATTTGCATTATTATATTTCAAGTAAATACAAAATTGGCAGTAACATCGAATACACAAAAGGTAATGGTTACGAATTTGATGTGGGATTTTTATCTAAAGTAACTTCCAGTTTTTATGTGGGTCTGTTAGTTGCATTGAAAGATTTCAGTTATTCTGAGCAAACTTCCGGTGGGTTAAAAACAAATATCAGCGCCACACACAAAGAAGTCATTCCGATGTTCAGTTTTGCCGTCAGCTTTATGTAAATGTTAAAATAAATAATTTAATGGCGGAGACTATTGAACGTAATCAATAACGCCGTCTCTGATGGTGTTGGCAATTTCAGAAACGCGGTTTGAATAAGGTAATGGTGTGCCGCCGACATTCAGCGAATGGTCTTGTTGAATCAGTTTTTGGTATTCATCTGTGCGATCATAAAAAAGACATTCTAAATAAGCCACCGGCACCGAAGATTTTAATCGGCGCGGTACCATTAAATTTCGGGCAAAAATTCCGGGCTCAATTTGTGTTGAGCCGCTATCGGCAGATGTTGGTAAATCTAAATTTAAATTTTTATGCATTTTTTGAACGATCGCACGGCTCAGTGACACGGATTCATTCCAAGAATTTTTATCTAATAAATGTCTGGCAAAATATTTTCGGGCTTCACGCGAGCCAAATTCAGTTTTTTCATAACTGCCAAAGACAAATGATTTAGTTTGTTTGGGTGATTTCGGATTTAATCCCGTAGCTGAACTTGATGTGTCGTAATGAATAATTAAAACCAAATCGGGATCAAATTGGTCGATCAATTCTGTGCGTTTCCAAAGATCTTCACGTTTAATAAAGTATTCACTGCGTGCGGATTCAGAAAATAATTTTTTAAAATCAGAACTGTTTTCAAAATTTGAATTCAGTTGCGAACCAACAGGTGCCGAAGCTATCAGATGTTGAAACCAATCTTGGTGTGTGCTGTCTTTCAGTTCATTCAGTGCGAACGGGGTTAAATTAAAATTTTTATAATCCATCGAGCTTACGGGCTTTAATTCATCATGTGTTAGATAAACGATGGCGCCTAATTTTTCGAATTCATTTTTTAAAAGCAAACTGGTCTGCAAATTTAAAACACCTTCGCTCAAAACATGACCGTGACCATCCGATAAGTATTTGCCAGTTTCTTTGTCCCAAAAAGCACTGCCCATGTGGCCGGGATCAATCGCAATTTTTAATCCACGTAAAGAATGTTTACGGAGTGGTGGCTGCGTTAAAGTCGTTCCCAAATGTACAGATAAATCAATCGTGTTTTTTGAATCCAAATCTTGAAATATTGAAAATTCAGTTTGTGATAATGTCATCAGTCGTTTTGTAAATTGTGCGGGATCGAACCATTTTAAGACGGATGAAATTTCTGCAGATGTTTGGATATATTTTAAGTCATTTAAATAATTCTGCGAATCCGGTTCTTTGCCGACTTTGAAATATTCAAGCACAGATTGAGTTCGTATAAAAACTTCCGACGACCCCAGATTTTGAATGTTAGTCTGCAAAGAATTCACAGAGGCTCGATCAGAAAAAAAAGAAAGACTTTCGTTTTCATTTGCAAAAGTAGCATTGGTCAAAATCAGCGTTAACAACAAAACTGATAATTTCATCATGTTTTGATCAGAACCTTAATTTTTTTAGATTTCAAATAAATTATGAAAATCTTTTGACGTAATCCGTAACCAGACTTTGTGAATCATCATTGATCTGAGTGAATTTCAATCCCACATAGCCGTCGTTACCACAATATGTGGCTTCGGCTTCGATCGTAACGGGAGAATAAAAATGGGGACTTGTGATTTGACCAGATATAATGTCCCCAATATTTAAATCAAAAATATCTGTGATACCTAAGCCACCAATACTAATTGTTACTAAGCGCGCCGAAAATTTTTCATGTCTGGATGTCGAACCTGTAAATTGCGCCAAGATTGGAACGCGGGGGTGTTTTCGTCGTGTCAGGCCTAATTTTTCGACGATATCTTTAAAGGCGTAAATTTCTTTCCATTCCTTTGTTTGGGGGTCAAAAATTGCGACTTGTGCGGGGTCATCAACACGCGCAGCAAAATTCATAAGCTCATCTTTTGTCATTGGGGGTTGATCAATAAAATTTAATTGAACGCGAAATTTTTCTTCTGTTGAAATAGAGGGGTGATCTGTTGTTGTGATCGGCGCCAAGGTCGGCTTTTGATGAATTGCATTTTCAGTCATAGGCACGTGCGTAGTTTCACTGAGAGGGTCGGGAATAAAACCCGTCGCTGTGAGTTCAGTCATTGGCGGCTGAACTGTGGGTTGCGTTTTTAAATTTAAAGACGGGCTATCGTCAGAAAAATCTTCTACAATTTCATGGTTGGGTTGCCAACGATCGGCACTGATCCACTCTGTGTGCCCACGTGACCACACAAATGTTTGTCTGGCATCAGATAATTGGGGAATTAAATTTTTGAGTTCAGCCGTTGTGACGGGACCTTTGATGTTTTGATCTGTCTGATAAAACCATTTTGTCATAATGAAACTCCCTGAGTTTGTTCTTCAGAAAAAAAATCGATGATTTCTTTTTTACTATTTAAGGCATCTTCGTAGCCCATATCGATCAGTTGTTTGCAAAAATCAGCTTCGAACATCAGGTAACTGATGATTTCACTGGCTTCGTCTAAATTACCGAATGCAGAAATTGTCATGCGCAAAATACGCGGTAATTTGTGTGATCTATCGCGAGCCAGTTCGCCAATATTCCGACTCGGGGAAATACAAATCGCCGGAATTTTCTTAAGGTTCGCATTCTTTTGTGAGCCTTCAACCAGCTGATTGATTCGTTGAATGCGCTGAACATCTTGTTCGACAGAATCTAATAAAACGGCATTCAACAATGTGTTTAAAATACGAATCATAGATACGGCTTCGGGTTGTGATTTTTTTTGTACAGCTTCAGCTAAAACTTTTTGTTGCGTACGAACGCCAATGACAAAAAGTTTTTGCGCACCCAAGCGCAAGCTGGGACTGCAGGGCGTGTTATTGCGAACGCACCCATCGCCATAGTATTCATCATCTACAAGTACGGGTGGAAACAAAATTGGAATCGCTGAAGACGCCAAAATATGGCTTGAATTCAAAATAGTTTTTGTGGGTTTTCGTCTGGTGTCGCCCCAGTTTAATTTATTTGAATCAAAAGTCTGCGGAGTCTGAACGAAACTGACTGCGCTGCCTTCGATATAATTATTTGCTGTTATAATCACGGATTCATATTTGAGTGAATCCAAATTTTTTTGAATTTGAGAAAAGTCACAATTTTTTTCAATCAGTTTTTTAAGTGGTGTTGTGTCCAACATTGAGTTCATTGAAAACGCCGATGATTTTTGGCCCACACCCAAAAGGCCGCTCAATGAAAATTTATTCATCGAAAGAATATCGGCTTTAAAAACTTGTTCAGGACTTAAATTTGACCATAAATAAATTAATTTTTCGACAGTGGTATCAAAATCATCAGGGCTCGCTGCAATTTGTGCAGTGTTAATTGCTCCGGCGCTGGTGCCAGATAATATTTGAAATGGATTTTCAATTTTCAGAGTTTTAAAAATCTCTGAAAGTCCTTTAAGAACACCGACTTGGTAAGCGCCTCTTGCGCCACCACCGGATAAAATAAGCGCCGTCTTCTGCATATAAAGTATTTTCATCAAAAAACCGTGCCGTGTCAAAGCAAGGTCCAGTCATAAATAAGGCTTGAAAAATTGATCGGCATACGTAATTGTTATTGTTACAAATAAACAGATCATAAACAAAAAACAAGGAGTTTTATGAAAACAATCAATTTAATGCTGGCCGTTTTGGTTTCTTCAACGTTAGCTTTTGCAGCAGACAAGAAAACAGAAAACAAATCCGCTTCAAAATCAAAAGACATGACTATCAGCAAAGATATTGCTGGTGATATTAAATGGACAGGCTTTGGCGTCGGTAAAAGCCACGCAGGAACTATTCAGTTGAAATCTGGTAAAATTGAAATGAAGAACGAAAACATTGTTGGTGGAACATTAGTTTTTGATATGAAAACTTTGGCTGCTGATAAATTTGATTACAGCGAAAAATTAACGGGTCACTTAAAATCAGAAGATTTTTTTAATACTGAAAAATTCGACACAGCAACTTTAAAAATTACAAAAGTTTCACCTTTAAAATCGAGCCCTAATGCTTTTGAAATTACTGGTGATTTAACGATCAAAGATAAAACAAGCCCAATCACATTTAATACAGTTGTTACAAAAACGGGTGATGTGTTAAAAGCGTCTGGAACGGCCGAAATCAAAGATCGTACAAAATATGGTATCGTTTATAACTCTAAACAGTTTGCAACACTGTCAAAATTGGGCGACAAATTGATCGAAGATAACATCAAAATCGATATCAATGTAATGACCAAGTAATTCATTCTGAGACACAAATAGCAAATTTGTTTCAATCTGATCGGAAAGCTGTCTCTAATCCAGACAGCTTTCTTTTTTTTGCTTCATATCAAGACATGGCCCAGAACTTGAACCTCAATGAGTTAAAGAGGTGGCTATGAAAATTTTAAATATAAACATCAAAACAATAACGACATTAGGTTTCTTTATTTTTTCAGCAACATTCACGTCATGTGCTAAAAAAGGTGCCCCTGTCAGAGCCGTCAAACAAACCGAAGGAAAGCCTATGAATGCGGCCACATCCAGCCAGTCACAAACTGCTGCCGGAGCACAAAATTTACTATATGATGTAACCTCGATTGCGTTTCCGATTTTAAACGACACAGAAATCACGATGAATTCAGAAATTAAAACACCTGACGGTCGATATATTCCAATCACTACAATTCATAAAAACAATGTGGATTCGGTGGGCGTCATTGATGATATGCAAATCAACGGTAACAAAATTGATATTCGTGCACGTTGTGTTGATAACAACAATAATTACAGCGAAAATTGTGAAAAATACTTATTTTTAGCGACTGTTGTTAAAGGTGGTTATGCGGTTCATCAATTGGCCGTGGTATCTTATAGTGTTGATTGTAAATTCAATCTTGAAAATCTAAATCCAAAGGTCTCGGGATTGAAATTATATTCAAGTCTGGATGATCTTGCCAAAAGAAACACAGCTATACCGCAAAATGATTGCGTCGGAGAATAAACGAATCTAGCATCAAGTAAACAACGTTTACAGGATGTGAAACTCGACTATGATTCAGTTCTTACAAAGCCAGCTCTATAATATATTACATATCGACATATTTATTAACGAATTAGCCAAAGACTACGGTCTTTGGCTTTTTGTTATTTTATTTTTAATTATTTTTGCAGAAACGGGGTTGGTCATAGCTCCATTTTTGCCAGGTGATTCGCTGTTGTTTGCTGTAGGTGCGTTGGCTGCAACATCTGAATATTTTCAAATCCAGTATTTAATTCCATTGTTAATGTTTGCGTCCATATTAGGTGACAGTTTGAATTATGTGATCGGTCGAAATTTTGGCCGCAAGCTCTTTGAAACGCAGCATCGATTTTCATTTTTATTTCATCAAAAATATTTAATACAGACAGAACAATTTTTTACTAAAAAGGGCCCCTTGGCCGTATCCGTATCAAGGTTTTTACCGATTGTTCGGACTTTTGCGCCATTCGTGGCCGGTATTTCGAAAATGCCGTATTCTCAGTTTTTGAAATTTTCTGTTTTGGGATCTATTGTTTGGATCAATATTTTCGTCATGGCCGGTTATTTCTTTGGAAGTATTCCTTTTATACAGAAAAATTTTACACTTTTAGTAATGGGCATTGTTGTGTTTTCTTTGGCACCAGTTTTGTGGAGCATTGTAAAGAATCTGGTTAAAAAAAGAGTATAATTTGTTCATATCATAAAAATTTTCTCTAAAAATCTAAATTCTAGGGTTGATTTGACTCCAAAAAATGGCACTATCTTCGCATAGCTATGTAAAACTAGCACAAAGTCTTGTTTTTTAAACGAAACACCAAACAAAAATATCCAAGGGGGATAGTAATGAAAATGTTAACACTTATGAGTCTTTTAGTAGCAACAACAGTTGCAACGGCTCAAACAGAAGCTACGGCTCCTGCTGCAACAGCTGCTCCGACAACGACAACAGCTCCTGTAAAAAAAGAAATGAAAAAAGCAAAGAAAGCTAAAAAAGCTGCAAAGCCTAAAGCTGAAATGAAAACTCCAATGGCTCCTGCGGCACCTGCAGCAATGACAACTCCAGCAGTTATGCCAGCGGCGACAACTATGACAACTCCTGCGGCGAACACTACAGCAACTCAAGCATCTGCAGTTGCAGCACCAGCTAAAAAATGGGGCGCAGCAGTTTCTGTTTATGCAGCTCGTGGTGTTGACGTAAACGCTGAAGAAAATTTAGATCCAGCTGATGCAAACGCTCGTACTGAAGTCAGCACAATCACGACTTTGTCTGCTAATTACAAGTTATCTGACAAAAATAAAGTCTCTGTAAACCAAAGATTTTTTCGCGATACAATGAGCAATTCAAATGCGGACAGCACGACTAAAATTGCTTTAGGCAACATGCGCGTTGGTTACACTCGTTCAACAGACGCAACAATCATGGGCTCTGATAAAATTGCATTACCATTCCAAGTTTCTTTACCAACGGTATTAGAAGCTCGCCGTGATTACGCAAAAATTATGGATATTCGTTTTATTCCTGAATTAAATTGGACATTAACTCCAGTTATTTCTGTTGGATATTCTGGTTTTTTCGCAATGTATTTAAACGGAAATAGTAAAATTGCTGCAGATGAGTCTGCTCGTTACAACGGTGGCGAAATCATGGATAACATGAAATTTTACTCTGTGAACTCTGCGAACTTATCGGAAACTGTGAATGACACACTTTCGTTTTTTCAATCAGCTGGTGTTTCACACGGCGCTAAAAACCACAGAATTTTATTTTCATCTTCACAGTATTCTTATTCTTTAGAATTATCTGCGGGCTTATCTGTGACTCCAGCTGCAATTAAAGGCTTAAGCGTATCTGCTGATGTAACTCAGACAGCTCCATTACAAGAAGGTTCAAGCGATATTTTAGGAAAACCAATTCCATATACTTCTGGAATTCAATTGTTAAATGGCGCTCAGTCGTCATATGAATTAACTGCTGCTTACAGCTTTTAATTTTTAAATTAAAAATTAATTAATAAAAAAGCCGGTTGAAAAACCGGCTTTTTTATTTTTAAAATCAAATTTGTTTAATTTCATTATCATTTTTGAATTAAAAACCTATTCTTCAGGCGCACTCGGGTCATCAACTTCGTTTGTCAAAGCCTCGCCAGCGGGTAAAAATGGAAGCGGGTCGATCGGGCCGTCCAATTTTCTGATTTCAAAATGCAAATGCGGGCCCGATGATCGGCCGGTGTTACCAAGGGCGCCGATGACTTCACCTTGGCGAACTTTTTGACCTTCAAAAACGACAATTTTATCCAAGTGGCCATACAGTGTCGCAAAGCCAGAACCCGCTTCTGAGTTCGTGGATTCGATCATGATCATTTTTCCATAACCTTTAAAAGCTTTACCCGTATAGATCACAAGGCCATCGTGCGACGCCATCACGGCACTTCCGCGAGGTGCTGCCAAATCAATGCCCTTATGTGGGCGTTTACGTTTTTTTGTTCCGTGTGGTAAAAATCCGCGCGACATGCGAGCTTCCCAAACGGGCCAGTCAAACGTAGGACGTTTCTTAGATTTTTTTTGCGAAACAGTTTGCAAATTACTTAGACCAGAGACTTCAGCCTTGGGTTCTTCTTTTTTGATCGTGTTGGTTTCTTTATTAATTGAAACCATGGGCTTTTCAGTTTCAATTGTATTCGTTTTTTCAGGTGTTGACGAACACGCTGATAAAATAAATGACAACCCCAGAAAATAAACCGCTAAAGTTATTTGTAGATTGGAAAATTTTGACATAATTCTTTCACTTGCGTTTGAATTTTTGTATGCAGATCTTTGTTTTCTGGATTTTTTAAAACTTGTGAAATCCATCCGCCCACAATTTTCATCTCGCTGGCTTTCATTCCACGCGTTGTCAGTGCTGGCGTTCCGATGCGAATACCACTTGTTACAAACGGTGAGCGTGTTTCATTCGGAACAGTATTTTTATTTACAGTGATGGCCGAAAAATCTAAAATATTTTCTGCGATTTTACCGGTTAATTCTTTGGACACCTGGCTTTGGCCTAAATCAACCAACATTAAATGATTATCTGTTCCGCCAGTCACTAGATGAAAACCTTCGGATTTTAAAACCTCGGCCAATGTTTTTGCATTCATTAAAACATTTTCAATATAATTTTTAAAATCGGGTTGCAAAGCTTCGCGGAAGGCGACAGCTTTGGCGCCAATGATGTGTTCAAGGGGGCCGCCTTGGATGCCTGGAAAAATTCTTGAATTAACAAGTTTTGCTTTTTCTTCTGAGTTTGTCAGAATAATTCCGCCGCGCGGGCCACGTAAAGTTTTATGAGTTGTTGATGTGATGTAATCCGCATAACCAACAGGGGATTCATGATGACCGCTGGCGACAAGGCCTGCAAAGTGTGCCATATCAACTAATAATTCAGCGCCGACTTCGTTTGCAATTTCTTTGAATTTTGCAAAATCTAATTTTCTTGAGTAAGCACTGTAGCCTGCAATAATTAATTTAGGTTTTGATTCAATCGCCGTTTTTCGGATGGTGTCGTAATTAATGAGTCCTGTGTCAGGATCCAATTTGTAACTGGCCACTTTAAAAAGTATTCCCGAAAAATTCACAGGGCTTCCATGAGTTAAATGGCCTCCGTGTGATAGATCCATTCCTAAAACAGTATCACCAGGCTTCATTGCAGCTAAATACACAGCCATGTTTGCTTGTGATCCTGCGTGCGGTTGAACGTTTGCAAATCCTACATTAAATAAATTCTTTGCTCGTTCGATGGCTAAAGTTTCGATGCCATCAACGTAATGGCATCCGCCGTAGTATCTTTTGTTCGGATAACCTTCGGCGTATTTATTTGTCAAAATTGAACCTTGCGCTTGCATGACTGCGCGAGAGGCGTAATTTTCTGATGCAATCATTTCAAGACCGTCATGCTGACGCGTATTTTCAGATTGAATCAAATTAAAAATTTCAGAATCGTTTTCAAGAGTTTGATTAAGATTATTCATAGTCGGTCTTCACATCCTGTGGACGCTGTCCACGCTAATGATTAAGTATCCGTAGAACTAGATATTTTAGCAACACGAAGTGCATGGCGCCCTTCAGAAAACTTTGTTTGTATAAAAATATTGATCCAGTTTTGAGCATCAGTAAGGTTACAAAATCGTGAACCTAAACAAATGATATTTGCATTATTATGTTCGCGTGAAAGCTTAGCGATTTCTTCATTGTAAACAAGCGCTGCGCGGATGTGTGAATATTTATTTGCTCGTAATGCCATACCTTGGCCCGACCCGCAAATTAAAATACCAAAATCGTTCGGAGCAGATTTTAATTTTAGACAAACGCGATCTGCAAAATCTGGATAGTCGACCGAATCTAAGTTGTTTGGTCCAAGATCTATCACATTTAAATTTTTATTTTCTTTTAATAAATTAAAAATTTCTTGTTTGTATTCAAACCCTGCATGGTCAGAGGCGATATAAATATTCAATTCAAACCCTTCGTCTTAAAAAATGAGAGATCAAAATTTAATTATAAAGCTTTATTTCGAGCTTTATTTATTAAGCTTTGAAAAAATAAGGCAACTGTTTGTGCCGCCAAAACCAAATGAATTATTCATCACGTGTTTAATATTTTTTTCGCGGGCTGTGTGCGGAACATAATCTAAATCACATTCAGGGCTGGGATTGTCTAAATTGATCGTCGGAGCAACTTTATTTGTAACCAACGTCTGCACACAAAATGCAGATTCAATCGCGCCAGCAGCACCTAATAAATGCCCAGTCATTGATTTTGTCGACGACACCCAAACATTTTTTGCATGATTTTTTAGTACAGTTTTTAATGCGTGCGACTCGAGTGGATCACCCATGGGCGTACTGGTTCCGTGTGCATTGACATAATCTATTTGATCAGGATTTATTTGCGCATCATTAATGGCCATTTGCATAGCCGACACAAAACCACGACCCTCAGGATCTGGTGATGTGATATGGTAAGCATCTGAACTTGCGCCGTAGCCTGTAATTTCACACAGGATATTCGCACCACGTTTGTGTGCAGACTCGTAGGATTCTAAAATAAAAATAGAGCAACCTTCACCAAGTACAAAACCATCACGGTCTTTATCCCAAGGTCTGGATGCTTTTTGGGGATCATCGTTTCTTGTTGATAGGGCTTTCATATTTGAGAAACCAGCAACAGCCATTCCGCTGATTGTAGATTCAGATCCGCCGGCAATCATGTTTTCCATTAGGCCAAAGCGAATATAATTATACGCTTCACCCAGCGAGTGAACACCGGATGCGCAAGCAGAAGAAATTGTAAAGTTTGGCCCACGAATTCCGTGAGTCATCGTTACCCATCCCGAAGCTAAATTAGTTATTACAGAAGGGATAAAAAAGGCTGAAACGCGCGAAGGGCCTTTTTCTATCATTCGTGAATGTTGCTCTTCGATACCGGGTAGACCGCCCATGCCAGAGCCAATAAAGGCTCCAGTTTTTTGGGAATTTTCATCTGTGATTTTTAAACCAGATTGTTCAAAAGCCATCTTTGTGCAAGACATTGCATACTGAATAAAAAGATCCATTTTTTTTTGATCTTTTTTATCAACGCAATCATCTGCAGAAAAATTTTTAACTTCTGCGGCGAAGCGCACATCATACTTTGACGAATCAAATTTAGTGATGTGATCGACACCTGAAACGCCGTTTAAAGCATTTGACCAACTGTCATTCAAATTTAATCCCAGCGGAGTAATTGCTCCGACACCTGTGATGACAACTCTTTTTTGACCGTTGGCTTTAGTAAATTTCATTGGATAATATAATTAATTTTTTGAAAGCTTAAAAAATTAAGCTTTGCCTTTAGAAATTAAATACGATTGAACGTCATTGACTGTTTTTAATTTTTCAGCGTCTTCATCTGGAATTTCAAGATCGAATTCTTCTTCCATTGCCATAACTAATTCAACAATATCAAGACTGTCAGCGCCTAAGTCTTCAATAAATTTTGCTTCTAATTTTACTTTCTCAGGATCTACACCTAATTGTTCGACGATGATGCCTTTTACTTTTTCTTGAACTGCCATGTTAATCTCCTTCGTATGATTTTTGTTTGAATTCTTATTTTTATATAAAATATAGTAATAGAACTTATCGACTATGATAAGTATAAACCGCCATTGATGTGAAGCGTTTGACCAGTAATGTAAGAAGCTGCATCACTCAGCAAAAATACAACTGCATTTGCTATGTCTTCAGCCTCGCCTGCCTTGCCTATTGGAATTTTATCTGAAAGTTTTTTTAATTGATCTGCAGAGAGTGCATTTGTCATATCACTTTTGATATACCCAGGAGCAATCACGTTGGCTCTGATATTTCTTGAGGATAATTCAAGTGCGACAGAACGAGTAAAGCCTTCGATGCCGGCTTTGCTGGCGGCATAATTTGATTGTCCAGCATTTCCCATAGCTCCGATCACAGATGAAATATTGACGAAACTACCTTTTCGGTTCTTCAGCATGTGTTTGGCAAAATTTTTTGTCACATAAAATGTACCAGTTAAATTTGCATCAATCACAGATTGAAAATCTTCATTTTTCATACGAAGAAGCAGTTGATCTTTGGTGATGCCTGCATTGTTAACGACGCCAAAAATCTCAGTATGTGCTTTGATAACGTCGTCGAAAACTTGATCGACATTTTCTGAATTTGAAATATTTAATTGATGAATTGTGTGCCCTGATCCCGGAAGATTTTTTAAAATATTTTCTGCAGCGGCCTGTTGGCTTGAATAGGTGAACGCAACTGTTGCGCCCAGTTCAGCACATTTTTGGACGATAGCAGCGCCAATGCCTCGGCTGCCGCCAGTAATAAATATTTTTTTGCCAGTCAAATTTCCAAACGATGTATTCATTTGAACAGTGTGTTTGAGTTAGAGTTTTTACTCAAGCTTGTATTGGTGTTTTTTGCGCTGTTTCAATAAGCTTTAAATCATCAATTGTATTTGTTGAAAAAACTTTAAAGAATTCAGAATCAATTTTTTTAAGAAGACCTTTTATCACTGATCCGTTGCCGCATTCGATGGTCATTGGATTATTCAATGTTTTTAATGTTTGCATGCTTTGTGTCCATCGTACGGGAGCTGAAACTTGTTTGATCAGATTTGTTTTTAAAATTTCTTTTTGAGTTTCAATTCGAGCATGCACGTTTTGAATAATTGGTACTGTTGAATTTTTGAATTCAACAGAGCTTAGAAACAACGCCATTTTTTCTTCAGCGGGTTTCATCATTTCACAATGAAAAGGGGCCGAGACATTCAGTGGAATTAACTTAGCGCGTTTGGCTTCAGGCAGATTATTCTCTAAAAAAATAATGGGATTAAAATTTTCTTTCAACCAGTTTAATGTTTTTAAATTTCCACTGATAACAATTTGGCCGTCACAGTTGTAATTGGCAGGTGATAACGGGCCGTAACCACTTTGTTTCACGGCTGACTGACACAAAAATTCTGCTTGAGCTTCATCAAGTCCAAGTGTTGCGGTCATTCCGCCTTGACCTTGAGGCACAGCCGATTGCATCGATTGACCACGAAAACGAACAGCTTTTACAGCTTCAGAAAATTTCATTACATCTGTTAAAACCATCGAAGCGTATTCGCCTATGGAGTGACCTGCTGTTGCTGATGTAACCACGCCAAATTGTTTTGTTAAAACTTGAGCTGTTGCTGTTGAAACGGTAAGAAGTGCAGGTTGTGTGTTTTCAGTCTGCGCAAGTTCAGATTCTGACCCTGCGAAACATAATTTTTTCATATCAATTTGTAAGGCGTCTGATGCTTCTTCAAAAATTTCGCGAGCTTCTTTGAATTCATCAAATAAGAATTTTCCCATTCCTGGGGTTTGGCTGCCTTGACCGGGGAATAAAATTGAAAATTTCATGAGTGATCCTTGTAATCCGTCGAACGTTGTATCCGGCAAGCTTTGCTTGCTAAAACTTAAGAATAATAGAGCCTGAAGTTAAGCCTGCTCCAAATGCAGTTAACATAATAGTTTGGCCACGTTTTAAACGTCCATCACGATAGGCCATGTCAAACGCAATTGGAATTGAAGCCGCAGACGTATTACCTGTTTCGTGAACAGTTGAAATGACTTTGTCCATAGGAAATTTAAATTGATTTGCAACGGCCTCAGTAATTCGAAGATTCGCTTGATGTGGTACCAGCCAGTCAATTTGATCGGCAGACATATTCGTAGCTTCAAGTGCTTCTTTGCAGCATGTGGCCATCGTTCGAGTTGCATTTTTAAAAATTTCTTTGCCGTTCATTTTCATGAAGTGCTGACCTTCATCAAGCACTTTTTGTGAGAACGGAACTTTTGTTCCGCCAGCAGGAGCCCAAAGCAGTTCTGCATGAGCGCCCTCTGCGTGAGCATGGCCGGTTAAAATAACATTTGTTTCATTCGGTTCAGCTCTTGAAACAATAAATGCTCCAGCTCCATCGCCAAATAAAATGCAAGTGTCACGGTCTTTGTAATCAAGAATTCGAGTTAGATTTTCGGCGCCGACAACCAGAATATTTTTGTAAAAACCAGTTTTGATAAATTGATCTGCGACGATCAGGCTGTATAAAAAACCAGAACATGCAGCATTCAGATCAAATGCCATCACGTTCTTTGCGCCTAATTTAGCTTGAACAACGCATGCAGTTGCGGGCATTTTAAAATCGCCAGAAAGTGTGGCGACAATAATTAAGTCAATTTGATCAACAGACATTTTTGCGTCTTCAAGCGCTTTTTGAGCGGCTCTGACAATCATGTCTGAAGTGCCTTCGCCATCGGCGATGACATGACGGCGTTCAATGCCTGTGCGTTGAACAATCCAATCGTGTGAAGTTTCGACCATTTTCTCTAGGTCAAAGTTCGTTAAAACTTTTTCGGGTAAAAACGAACCGACGCCAGATATTTTAGTTTTAAACATTATATAAGCTTAAAATTTATTTTTTAGCTTTAGCTGCAGTGATTTGTTTACCTTTGTAATAAAGGGCGCCGTCAGCTGCCTTGAATGCAACGTGCGGGCGAACTAATTCACCAGTTTTTTTGTCGATAGCCATTGCAGGCGCGCTAATAGCATCATGAGAACGGCGCATATCGCGTACAGATTTTGATGTTTTTTTCTTCGGTGTAGGCATTGTAATCTCCTGGTCAAGTCTTATATCATTTTTAAAAAGACTTTAAGTTATGTCCGAAAACAAAACTAAAATCAAGTCATAAGGTTTAGGTTTGCTTTAAATAAACAAGTTAAATAATAAATTAGTTCGGTTTTGTATTCTTTAACTTTAAATCTTTGAGTGCTGAAAATGGGTTTATTTTGACAGGAGTGCTTAGCTCTTCATCATATACAAACGGTCCGGTAAGTATTGATTTTAAGCAAACGCTGCAGTCGCCTTTATCATTTTTTTCTGGTTTTGGATTGAATGGGATGCTTAACGCGATAGCTTCGTGAACTAGGTCGCCAATTTCAAAAACTTCACCTTTGTATTCGCTGACAGAGGGGGCATTCTCGTCTTGCTCAGAGATATGATTGGCTTTGGATTGCTTTTCACGCTCTTTTTCGCTGGGAGGTTTTGGGATTATAATTTCGTTCAGTTTTGCTGTTGTAGGAAAATGAAAAGTTTCGCCGCAAAGTGAGCAGATTTCTTTGGTTTTTGTCGTTACAAAGCCGTTTAACATAAAATCGTCACTATTTAATGGCTTTATAAAAAAGCTGACTTTATAAGAATTATTTTCGATTAAATCACGCAGGTCCTCGTTGAGCTCGCCTGTTTCTTTAGTGTAAATATATTCACGGCCCTCGTCGGGAATTTCGTTTAATTTAAGTTTCATAGGTCCTCTTTTAAAATATTTTGAACTATTTCCAGTCGTAATTAAAAGAGACACTTATACGAGGTTCTTTGGATTTATTCAAGCTGACTTCGTGTCTGAGCCAGCTTTCGAATAAAATAACATCGCCAGAATTTGGTAAAACCGAAATAAACCGTTGATTGTGAAAACGGGCATCTAAATGAATGCTTGGAGCGTTCATAAATTGAGTCAGGCGGGGATCCTGAAATTGAATTTGGCTGGCATTTTTGGGGACAGAGACATAAAATGTGCCGCTGATAACCGATTTGGGATGAATATGTGCTGTATGAATCGCATTTTCATTCATAGAATTGATCCAGCAATCCGTCATTTTTAAGTCTTTCACAGTCACATCGTAATCGAGATTTTTTAAATACTTTGAAACATGTTTTGATATCAGTGATTCAAGGTCAGAGAATGTTGACGACATTTGATGAAGCTTGTCTTGGCTTGAATAGCTTGTATAGCCGTTCATGTAATTGTATTTAGACCAGTCAGCTCCGGTTTGATCCATTTTTTGAATTTGTGAAGCCTCTATTTTTAAGTCTTTAATAAGTGATTTTAATTCAGCATGCGAAGTCATTAATTTTGTGTGATAAATTTGAGTAGCAAATAATAAATTAGATTTCATTGTTTTGATTCATAAACAGTGTCTTCAGAGAAGACAAGTGAATAAGGCCTTAAAATCCGCAAGTGAAATGATTTCTTTCGACTGTCGTATCTTTTGACAGTCAAAACATGAAATTTAACAGAGCGGATTTGGTTGTTTCAGTTCGAGACGTATTGTTGGCGTGTGTTTTGCTCCTATCTTTAGCAAGGCAAGACTTTAAATAAAAAGGAGTTCTTATGAAAAATGTTTTTCTAACTATTTTAGCGGTTGTGGTGTGTTCAGCATCAGCGTTTGCTGTGGATTTTGGTTCGATTATTCAGGAGAATTCAACGGCTCAAAATGAATTGCATTTTAAAATTAAAGAAACAGTGTCGGACTCTAAAATTGCTGCTGAATTATCAAATCAAAATAAAAAATATATCGCAGACAATAAAGAAACTGTTTATGTTAAAACATCTAAAGAGTTTTTAACTTTTGCAAAAGAAAAAAAGCAGTTTAAGGCATCGGGGCAGCAAGCCAACAAAAGACTTGCCGAAGAGTTTAAAGATCTTGAATAATAGGGAATGCGCTATTATTTAAGTTTGCTCCTCATTTTTAGTTCAAGTTTATCGTATTCTAAAGCTATAAAAACAAAATCAAGACCGATCTCGGCCTTGATTTTGTTTTTTGGGGATTATAAATCAGAAGTTCAATTTGATGGGTCTGTGCAAGAAAAAATTGCTGGGATTTTAAATGAATCCAGCCCGATAAAGCCTGATAAAGATTGCGATATTTCGGCTCGATTCCAAGAGGTTTTGTACTCTGGTGCAAAACAGTTAAAGATTAATTTCTTTTTTGATTGTCAAAAAAACGAAAAAACAAACTCAGTTCAAAAAATTATTTTGAGTCCAGAGTATGTTCGGCTTAAAGATTTAAAAACAGCCTCTGAAGGTTTTTTTCTTTCAGATACGCACAAAAACGTGCAATTTAAAATAATTGATTTGAAATATTAAAAATACTGCAAAGTGTAACAGCTAGCTAATTTGTAAAATTCAAACAACAATTTCGAAACTATTATATGTAATCAATTATTTAATATTTTTTAAGGAGATATTATGGGTCCATTTGAGATGATCACAAAATACGGTGAGCACGAAGAAGTATTATTTTGCCACGATAAAAATTTGGGATTGAAAGCAATTATTGCAGTTCACAACACAGCTCTTGGTCCTGCTCTTGGTGGAACTCGTATGTGGAATTACAAAACTGAAGAAGAGGCCTTGGTAGATGTTTTGCGTTTATCAAAAGGTATGACTTATAAGGCTGCTGCTGCAGGTTTAAACTTGGGCGGCGGAAAAGCTGTCATTATCGGTGATCCTAAGACGCAAAAAAATGAAGCTTTGTTTCGTGCTTTCGGGCACTTCGTCAATTCTTTAAATGGAAAATATATTACTGCTGAAGACGTTGGTACCAGTGTGCAAGATATGGAGCATGTTTTCATGGAAACACCTTGGGTAACAGGTATCCCAAAAGATTTCGGTGGTTCGGGCGATCCTTCTCCGTACACGGCTCATGGTGTATTGATGGGAATTAAAGCATCAGCTTCAGAAAAATTTGGAACAGATTCTTTAAAGGGAATGCGTGTTGCTGTTCAAGGTCTTGGAAACGTAGGTTCAAATTTAGTTAAATATTTAGTTGAAGAAGGCGCGCAAATTATTGTCGCTGATATTGACCAAAATCGAGTCAAAAAAATCAGTGACCAATACGGTGCAAAGGCTGTTTCGGTTGATGAAATTTTAGGCGTAGATTGTGATATTCAAGCGCCATGTGCGATGGGTGCCATTGTCAATGATCAAACGATTACAAAATTTAAATGTAAAGTGATTGCTGGCGGAGCAAATAATCAATTGGCTGAAGCTCGTCACGGTGATCAGTTACGTGAATTAGGTATTTTATATGCTCCAGATTACGTCGTGAATGCTGGCGGATTGATGAATGTTTTTGTCGAGCTTGAAGGTTATTCTCCTGAGCGTGCTTTTGAAAAAACACGCAAGGTTTACGATAACGTAAAACGTGTTTTTGAAATTTCAAAACGTGATAATATCGGGACACATACGGCTGCTGACCGCGTCGCTGAAGAGCGTATTGCAACAATTGGCCGCTTGAAGCAACGTCACCCAGGTAAATCAAGCCGTACATTTACAACGTTACGTGAAGTTTATAATCGCTAATTAAGAGTTGTTTTTTATATTTAGGGAATGAATTTTAAAGATTGGAATAAAAATGAATTTTATTGAAAAAAATTGGAAGACATTAAGTTTAGCAAGTGCTGGATTTATCGTTATTGGATTAATCATTGCTCTGGTGAGCGGGCAATCTGAACGTAAAGAAAAATCAGCGCAAGAAGCGTTTACATCTTTAAACGAAAAAATTGTAAAATTAAAAGAACAACAAGCTTCAAAAAATCCATCGACAGATTCAAAATCTGCACCTGTTGATATACAGTCTTTAAAAAAAGAACTTGAAGATTTTATTTCAAAAAATCCGTCGACAGTGGCTTCACAAATGGCTGGAATCTCGTTAGCTGATATTTTAGTTTCAGAAAAAAACACGACAGAGGCTTTAAACGTACTCAAAAAAGTTGAAACAAGTTCGGCAAACTTGTCAAACACTTTGGTTTTAAAAACAATCGGGCAAGTTTTAGCTGATACTGATCAGTGCAAAGATGCAATTGCGGCATGGGATAAAATTTTATCAAATAAAAAGGCTGAATTTGCATTTGCAGATGTTCAAATTAAGCAGGCACTTTGTTATCAAAAAATGAATGATTCAAAAAAAGCCGAAGAATTATTAACTAAAGTTAAGAATAATAAAACAGAAGGCCAGGAACAATCCAGTCTTGAAGCTGAAAAAGTTTTACGTTTAATTCAATTTAATAAAGCTCAAGGTACATAAAATATGATCAGCAGAGTTGGTCGCTTTGTCGGTAGCATATCGCTATTGATTTTTTTAGTGAACTTTATAGTGGGATGCAGCTCTGTTCAACGTTCTGAGGCTAAATATTCTGGTGAGCAATTGCGATTAAAACCATTTTGGGTTTCTGATACGCTTGTAAAAACGAATCATGCATTTCGCAAAGTAAATCGCTTTTCACCGCTTTTATATAATGATCAACTGATCGCTGCAAACGGATACGACGGACTTATTAGTTATAGTAAAAAGACTCAGCAAGAGAACTGGCGTTTTGCGATTAAACACGGTGTTGAATCAGCGGGGCTTGTTGCAGGTGGATTATTATTTGTCGGTGGTCTTGATGGCAATTTTTATTCGGTTGATTTAGATTCGGGTAAGTTAAATTGGAAGTTTGATACAAAAACAGAAATTGTATCAGAGCCAGTGCTTCATAAGGGTGTGATCTATTTTTTAAATGGAGCCAATGCTTTATTTAGTTTAGATGCCTCAACAGGAAAACAAATTTGGGTCTATAATAGACAGGAAACATCAACACAAATGACAGTTCGTGGTGGCAGTCGTCCTGTAATTGAAAACAATTTAATTTATATTGGTTTCAGCGACGGTTCAATGACAGCAATCAGTTTATCAACCGGAACTCCTCAGTGGGAAGTTTTGCTGAATAAAAATAATCGTTTCAAAGATATTGATGCAAGCCCTGTGATTGATGGCGATAAAATTTATATCAATAGTTATGACGATAAATTATATTGTTTATCAAAAAATAACGGTTCAATACTTTGGAAGTCTGATTTTGGTGGAGCCACAGCACCAATTATTTCTGGTGACCGATTAATTTACAGCACATCAAAAAGCCACTTAATGAGTGTATCAAAAACTGATGGCAAATTAATTTGGTCCGTTAAGAATATTTTAGGAATTTCAACAGAACCCATATTGTATAAGGGTAATGTTATTGTTGGTGAGTCGCAAGGAA
>CANBND010000023.1 GCA_947370945.1 Pseudobdellovibrionaceae bacterium
TGAATTCAAAAAATATTCTTATATATACAGACGGTGCGTGTTCGGGCAATCCAGGGCCTGGCGGTTACGGCAGCATTATCACAGATTTTATTTCTGTAACAGAGCTTGGTCAAAATTTTCCGCAAACAACAAATAACCGGATGGAAATGCAAGCTGTGTTATCGGCATTGCAATTTTGTCTGACACAGTATGAAGCCGTGTCTTCATTGCAAATTTTTACGGATTCGGTTTATGTCATTCGCGGGGCGACACAGTGGTTGTTCGGCTGGAAAAAACGCGGCTGGAAAACTGCGGATAATAAAGATGTCACCAATCAAGATTTGTGGCAAACGATGGATACTCTGCTTTTTCAAATCAACACAAAATATAAAATAAAAATTAAATGGAGCTTTATTCGTGGTCACAAGGGCATAGACGGCAACGAACGTTGTGATGAAATTGGTGTCGCGTTTTCAAAACGCACGTCGATCGAATTATTTTCAGGCGCAGTTCAAAATTATCATTTCGATATATCTGTTTTACCCGAAGAAGAAGCTTTGCCAGAGATGAAATCAGTTGGATCTAAATCAACAGAAAAAAAAGAAACGTGGTACCTAAGCCTGATCAACAATCAAGTCACCAAATACACAACATGGAAAGACTGTGAAGCTGCCGTTAAAGGCCGCCCAGGCGTTAAATTTAAAAAAGTCACATCAAACACCGAAGAATCAGAATTATTAAAAGCATGGGGTAAATCATGAATATCGAAAATCAAAACATTTTAATTACGGGTGCAAATCGTGGCATCGGTTTAGGTTTTGCCAAAGCCTGCGCAAAACGAAAAACAAATTTAATTTTGGCGATTCGAAAAAATGACGATGAACTGATTGCAGAACTAAAAAATTTAGGTGCCTTATCTGTTGTAATTATCGAATCAGATTTGTCTTCACGAGTTGGTGTTGAAAATTTAATTACCGCTGCAGATCCGCTGAAAATTGATATTGTATTTAACAATGCTGGAATGTTGACGGGTGGCTTATTAGACGAACAAAAAATGGATGATATTTATCAAATGCTTCAGGTTAATGTGAATTCATTAATTCAATTAAGTCATTGGGCCGTTGGCAAAATGATTGCGCAAAAGCACGGAAAAATTATTAATCATTCCAGTGTCAGTGCGGTCATGCATTTTCCGTGTGCGACGACGTACGCCGCATCGAAGGCTGCTGTATGGGCTTTTTCAGCATGCTTAGAGCAAGAATTAAAAGGCACTGGTGTTTCAACGTTATGTTTAGTGACTCCGGGGATTAAAACCCGAATGTTTGATGAAATTGATAAATTATATTCAAAAAATATTGAAGTCCCAAAGGATTCAATCAGCCCTGACGAATATGCATTGAAAATTATTTCTGCGATCGAATCTGATCAGACGACGTTAAGTCCGGGTGGAGTCACCGGCGCAGGCCTAAAGTTAGCAACACATTTACGATCTGTATTTAATTTTGGCGTATCGAAGGCTTTTAAAGGACGATAAAATATTGATATTACTAATATATTTATCAATGCCATAAAAAATACTAAAATACATACTTTTTCATATGAAAAAGTATTAAATATGGTATAATATAAAAGTGAAGAGAAAAATAATAGTAAATTTAGATACTTGGGCTAATAAAAAAATCAGAAAGCCACTGGTTTTGCTGGGAGCTCGGCAGGTCGGAAAAAGCTACGTTCTTAAAGAATTTGCAGAGAGGTGCTTTGGAAATTCACATGTCTTTAATTTTGAAAAAGATAAAAAAATTCATATTTTTTTTGAAATAGAAAAAGATCCAAAAAAAATAATCAAATTGTTGTCTGACTATACCGGTAAAATAATAAATTTAAAAAAAGACCTGATTATTTTTGATGAAATCCAAGCCTGTCCAGAAGCTTTGACGGCGTTAAAATATTTTGCTGAAGATGCAGCTGAATCTTTTATTTGTGCAGCAGGTTCATTGTTGGGTCTTCAGCTGAGTCAGTCTTCATTTCCTGTAGGAAAAGTTGATCTTGAATATTTACATCCAATGGATTTTGAAGAGTATGTCGATGCTTTGGGCTTGGCTCCAATTTTTCAATCTTATATGAAGGCTCCGAATGACACCAATCATTCTTTGATTTGGAAAGTCTATATTGATTATCTGATTGTCGGTGGCATGCCCGAAGCTGTTCGTTATTATTCTGAAAATAAATCTTCAGATGTTGGCGACAAGCTTCAATCCGAAGTGTTTGAGCAAATTTCAAATATACATGAACAAATTTTAACAGGTTATCGGGCCGATATGGCAAAGCATTCGGGTGATGAAAATTCGATGGTACTGGATCGTGTTTTTATCAATTGTGCGGAAAAAATTGGTCAAGATCAAAGCGAGAAGTTTATTTTTAAAAATGTTTTTCCTGGCAAAAGATCATACGAAGATTTTTTTGGGCCGATTCAGTGGTTGCAAAAGGCGGGCTTGATTTACCAGATTCATATTTTAGATAGTATTAAAGTTCCTTTATCAGTACAGAAAAAAGAATCTCAATTTAAGTTATTTGTATTTGACGTAGGACTTATGAATCATTTGGCGGGAACATCGTTTTCGCAAATTTTAGGTTATGATTTTAGTCATAAAGGATTTATTTCGGAAGCCTTCATTTTGCAGGAAATGATAGCTTTGAAAATAAAATCAAATTTAATTTATTCATATAAGCATTCGATGACCGAGATTGAATTTATATTTGACTATGAAGGTGATATTTTACCTATTGAAGTTAAGGCGGGCTTGAATTTGAAATCAAAAAGTTTGTCGACATATTTATTAAGACATAATCCAAAGAAAGCACTTCGGTTCAGTCAAAGAACTTTAAATTTACAATCCACTAAGGAAATGAAAGTTCGTCAAGATTGGCCATTGTTTCTAATTCAAGAAAGCTTAAGAAAAAAGAAAGCTATTCCAAAGTAAGTATCTGGTAATCAATTTTTTTGGTTTCAAAATCGCCATAAGAATTGATTAAATTAATTTCGGCCAAATTTTTCTTGTTGTAGGCATCAATCAAAAAACTGATGTCTGTGCGGCCTTGAAAATAATTTTTCGAAATATCAGCAACTGCTTTTTTTCTGTATTCAAGGATTTTTATATTGGTTGAAATATTATCAAAACTGGTTTGCAAATCAGTTTGTGCCAATTGAATTTGTTTATTCAAGTCTGTATTTGTGCGATCTGTTTTTTGTCGTTCGATATCTGCGGCCAACATTTTTATTTTTTGGTCTGTGTTTGATTTATCATTATCAAAAATATAATCCAATTTTAAGCCGATCAAATATTTTCGATAATTTGAATCTTTGGCCTCATCAAATGCGGTGCTATTCGAAGGATCAAATCCGGATTGGGTGTATTTTCCGTAAAGGCTGACTTGCGGCAAATTTGAACTAGTTACGGAATTCGATTGTTCATTCGCAGATTTTAATTTCAGACTTTGAATTTTATATTTTTTTAAAGATTCAATTTTGATTTCAGAAAACTGAATAGGTTTCGTTTCAGGCGTTGTTGCGTCGAATTGGATATCCTCATTTATATTCAGTAAAATTTTAAGATCTAAAATTCCTTGGGTTAATTTTGATTTATCGTCTTTTAAATTTTGTTTTCGAGTTTCATATTCAGACAGGGCTTGTTCAAGTTCTCCGGCAGTAGCGAATTGATTTTGTTTTTTTTGTTGAACTTTCTGGGCCAATTTTTCGTATTCCGTAATGAGCTTTGAATTTTCTTCCACAGATTTGGCCAGTGATTTTGTTTTCCAAAAAAGTGTTAAAGCATCTTTTTGACTGGTTAATTGATCCAGTTCGGTCTGCATTTTTTTAAGTTCGTAATCGGAGCTCATTGAATTATAAAGTGAACGTTCTTGTGATCCAAAAAAATTTGGGAATAAGGGTTGGTCAATATTTACAGAAAAATAATTTTGATTTGTCTCTGTTCGGGCTGTGACGGATTGAATGGTTCCGTATTGATTATCTAAATGAGTCAGCTCAAGACCCAAAGTTGTCCCTGTTAGAAAGCGTTTTGATAATAGCCATGTGTATTTATTGGTATCGTTATTTTGCTGTAGCGTTGTCGATAAAGAATCGGTTTGATCATTTTGTTTTGATAAGTCTAAGGTTGTTGTCAGATTATATTTCAAATCAATTTGTTCAAATACAGATTGATTTGAGTTTAATAAATTTTCAATTTCTTTAGGTTTTGTACTTTGCGTTGTATAGATTTCAATGACATTTTTGTTATTCAGAACAATAGCTGATTGCGACACATTTGAAATTGTTAAAATTGCAAACCCTATTAAAAAAACATAAGATCTAAATGCAAAGTTAAGTTTAAATTTAAAATTAAAAAAGTTATTCATAGATGACCTCAATATATCAGTAATAATCAATAGGAGCCTAAATGCGTCTGTCAGATGTTTCAATCAAAAATCCGGTTATGGCATGGATGATCATGCTATTTTTAATGGTCTTCGGTGCGATTTGTTTTTCAAAATTAGGAATCAGTCAATTTCCGGATGTGGATTTTCCGACGGTGAATGTGTCTGTGACGTTGGCTGGTGCATCGCCAGAAATTATCGAAACAAATGTTGTTGAGCCGTTAGAGGACATTTTAACGACCGTTGAAGGCCTAAAAAGCATGGATTCAACCAGTCGCAGTGGGCGCGGCAATGTCGGAATCGATTTTGATTTAGATCGAAATATCGATGCTGCACTTCAAGAAGTTCAAACCAAAGTTTCACAAGCCCAGCGACGACTTCCCAAAGATATTGATCCGCCTGTGATCAGCAAATCAAATCCAGATGATCAGCCGATTTTATGGTTGGGCGTCACATCAAAGGCCGCATCAAATCCGAAGCTGACAGAGCTTGAACAAAAAACAGCTCGTCGTGAATTGATGAAATACACGCAAGAGTATTTGAAAGATCAAATGACGACTGTGACTGGTGTTGGTGATGTTACTTTGGGTGGTTTTTCTGATCCGGTTTTGCGTGTGCAAGTGCAGCCCGCAAAATTAAAAAAATATAATGTGACCATATTAGATGTTATTGATGCGATCAAAACTGAACACTCTGAATTGCCGGGTGGCCAAGTTGATAATTCAAAATTGGTATACAACGTTCGAGTCAAAGGCGAAGCCAGTACATTATTAGATTTTCAAAAAATTATTATTTCAAAACGCGCAGGACAAATTGTATCTGATCCCAGCCAACGCGTGCGTTTAACAGATGTGGCCAGTGTTGAATTGGATCTGGCCGATAGTAAACAAATTTCAAGATTTAACGGCGATATCGCGGTCGGCATGGGAATTAAAAAACAACGTGGTACAAATGCCGTGGGTGTGGCTCGCGCAGTCAAAGCACGTATGGCAGAAATTCAAAAAAATCTGCCGCCGGGTTTTGAATTCAAAGTTAATTTTGACTCGACATTATTTATTGAGCGGTCTATTTCAGAATTAAATAAACATTTATTGCTGGCGGTTTTATTAACTGCATTTGTCTGTTGGATTTTCTTGGGCAGTTTTTCTGCGACATTAAATGTTTTATTATCGATTCCGACGTCAATTCTGGGAACATTTATTGCGCTTTATTTTTTAGGATTTACTTTAAATACATTTACGCTTCTGGGTTTAACATTAGCTATTGGTATTATCGTTGATGATGCGATCATGGTCTTAGAAAATATTTTCAGATACAAAGAAAGTGGCCGAAATCAAATCGAATCAGCCATTATCGGAGCGCGCGAAATTACTTTCGCGGCGATTGCGGCAACGGCTGCGGTCATTGCGATTTTCTTACCCGTGATTTTCATGAAGGGCATCATCGGTAAATTCTTTTTACAATTTGGTATTACAATTTCGTTTGCGGTATTTTTATCGTTGATTGAATCCTTAACGATAACACCTATGCGTTGTGCAAATTTTGTAGATCATGGTGAACGCACAACAAAATTAGGACTATGGTTTGATCGGACATTTTTGGCCTTTCAAAATTTTTATGTCAAAAAATTAAAATGGTGTTTAAATCATAAATTAATCACCATTGTTGGATCTGTTATTTTTATGTTGGCAAGCTTTGCTCTGGTTAAATTTATTCCCAAAGAATTTACTCCAGCGCAAGAATCAGGTTTATTGATGGCACGGATGCAAATGAAAACAGGAACTGCATTTGCTGAAACAAATACTAAAGCAGATTTGATTGAAAAATGGCTGATGAAAAATCCGAATGTATTGCAAGTTTTCAGCAGCGTGGGTGGTGGTTTCAGTGGCGGATCGGATTCAAATACGGCGATGATGTTTGTTTCATTGAAACCCAAAAAAGAACGCCCTGATACGCAAGAGGCTTTTTCAAAATTAGCACGTGAAGAAATTAAAAAAATAATCGGCGGCGGTAAAATCAGTTTGCAAGATCCCACGGCGCGTAGCTTTGGTGGTGGCGGGCGTGGTTTTCCGATTGAATTTGCGCTGAATGGCCCTGATTGGAATGATTTAACGGATCAAACCGAGCAAATGATGGAGGCTATGAAAAATAGTGGCTTAATGACAGATGTGGATTCGAATATGTTATTGGGTTTGCCCGAAATTCAAATTGTTCCTGACCGAGAAAAATCAGCATCCAGCGGAATTTCAATTGCAACAGTGGCGCAAACGATCAACGCCATGATTTCAGGAGTTGTCGCTGGCCAATACGCAGATGGTGGCAAACGTTATGATATTCGAGTCGATCTTGAAAAATCCGTTGATCAAACAAAATCTTTAGAAAACATAAATGTATCAAATGTAAAAGGTAATTTTTTACCGCTATCAAGTATTGTACATTTTGAAAATAAAAAAACTTTGCAACAAATTAACAGATCCAACAGACAACGTTCAATTTCTGTGTATGCCAATCTTGAAAAAGGCATCACCGCAGAAAAAGCGCGTGCTTTTGTTGATGAAAAAAGAAAAGAAATTTTAAAACCGAAATATATTTTAGAAAATGCGGGTACGTCACAATCTCAGTCAGAAGCTTTTTCTGGATTAATGATTGCATTGGCTTTGGGTTTGATCGTGGCCTATATGATTTTAGCTTCGCAGTTTAATTCTTTCTTAGATCCGGTCACAATTTTAATGGCGCTGCCATACAGTATTTCAGGTGCGTTCATGGGCTTGTTATTGACAGGTCAGACTTTAAATATTTATTCGATGATTGGTGTTTTATTGTTGATGGGAATCGTTAAAAAGAATTCAATTTTATTGGTTGAGTTTGCGAATCAGTCAGGAGACATGAAAAGCACATCGGCGTTTGAATCCATGATGTCTGCTGGCGAAACGCGTTTGCGTCCGATTTTAATGACGTCCTTTGCAACAATCGCCGGAGCCATTCCATCGGCGCTGGCGCGGGGTGAAGGTTCAGAATTAACTCGGTCAATGGCGATCACATTAATTTCTGGAGTTTTTGTTTCAACATTTTTAACATTATTTGTGATTCCTGCAATTTATGTGGCTTTTGAAAAAATGAAAACACGTAATAAAAATCAAAAAGAAACAAAACTTGCATTTGAAAATGCGGGTAATGAAGGGTTATAGTTTTAAAAAGAACAAGCGTCCCCATAGTTCAACTGGATAGAACGACGGTTTCCTAAACTGTTGATCCCCGTTCAAGTCGGGGTGGGGACACCAGAATGATAAAGCATGACCAAGGTCGAGTCTGGTTTTTCTATTTCTCAAATTCCTGTATGATGAACAAATGAAAAAAATATTATTTTTAACAGCCGCCTTTTTATCAACTTCTGCAATGGCGATTGAACCTGCTGACGTTGTTGCAACAGAAATTATTACGACGAATTCGGATATTCGACAATTTAACGGAACTGATTTTGGTGCCGTGACAGAAGCGCAGTTAAAGCAAAGATTGAATGCGGATGTCAGTTTTAAAAATAAATTTTTAAATGTTTCAAATAGCAATGATCGTTACTCAATGAACTGGGGGCGTGACGGCGAAGAAAATTATTCAAGATTAAGTAATGTTTTTTTTAATACAAAATCAAAAAAAATCCAAACACGGTCTGTGACATATACGAACGGTGGATTGCGATCAGCTACGCGTTGCGAGGGCTCATCGGTGAATTCTGGAGCCATCGATAAAGAAGTTTACTGTGCAACGGCAACAAAAATTGTGTGTGACAAAGTTTTAGCAGCCTACAATAAAAATGATGATGCTCGCGCCTTAGCAAAAAAAGGATCTGCTGAAGTCGCGACTAAAGTTGCTGAATGCACAAAGACAATCAATTCATATTCTGAAATTTTAAAATCATTTGCGAATGGTTTCGAAGATAATAAAGCTGTCAGTGGCGCCAGAGAAGCTTTAGTCAAAGTCGAAAACGAAGAAACCAAAAGACTTCTGAAAAAATTACCTGAAGGCAGCAGTTTGAAAATGAATTCTGTGAATTCGCCAGCAAGCCAAAAAGATTTTGATCAGCTGCAGGAAAAATTAACTTCGTCTGTGCAAGGGCTTTCGCAAATTCATAAAATGATCAGTCTGTGCGAAGAAAGCATCGGCAAATTTGATCCGAATTTAAGCCAAAGTCGAACGGATTCAAGTTCGACATCAACAAGTTCTTCTGTATCAGGTTCTGCAAAAGGAAATAAGTAATTAAATTATTTAAATTTCAACTGTGCGGATGTCAACGTACCCGTAAAAGTGATCACAGCGGGTTTTCCATCGGCAATCGCAGAGGCCACCGGAAAAGAAACTGTGTACGGAGTCGACCAGCGATTATGTGCTGGATACATTGTTTCAACTTCTGTTAATTGCGATTTTATTTTTACAGCTTTGCCTTCGTAACGTTGACCATTCACGTCTAAATATATTTTCCAAATTGATTTAGAGCTGGAAAGATCATTATGTTTTCGTTCTGGCGTATAAAAGCTGATAAAGAAATCAGTTTTTTCAGTACCTTGTGAAATTAATTTGGCGCGCTCAGTTTGATGTTGCGCGGTCGTCCATTGCAAAAGCCTTGCTGAGTGCGACAGAAAAGCCTCTGTCATTTCGCCGTCCATACGAGTCGCTGAAACTGTTAACTGATTGTAAAGTCCGCTATAGACTTCGACTTTTTCAGTTTTTGATTGCGCCAATGACGCATAATCAGATGTAGAAATTTCTTTGATACCGTTTGCCACAGGTAATTGTGTTGCACAGGCTGACAATAATAAAAATGATAATAAGATTAAATTTTTAATAAAATTTTTCACTATGCACCACCCAGTTGTTGTAAAAATTCACTGATAATTTTAAAGACATCATTTCGACAAGTGTCGTTAATTAATTCGTGTTTTGCGCCATCAAAAATTTTTAAAGATTTTTTTGTTGAAGACAGCAAATCAAAAAATCGCAGAGCTTCGGGGCTTGAATTCACCGGATCTGAATCAGACATAATTAACTGTGTCGGTATTGTGATTTCATTGGCTCGATCAAATATTTTTAAAAATTCTTGTTTCATTCCCAGATACACACCGGAAGACATTTTTTGGTGGCGATACGTATCACGCTCAAATTCACGAATTACATCTGGGTCTCTGGTCAGCATTTCATTGTTCAGGCCGGTGTCTAAAGCGAACTTTGGCAACAGCTGATTAAATAAATTTGCGCCAACGTCTTTCCATACGGGGACAGCAACGGCAACGCCTGTTAATGGCGCGCTTAAAATTTGTCCGACGATTTGTGGAAAAAGATCAGAGTATTTATTTTCAAGCAGCGAGCAAATTTGCACAAGGCCACCCATTGAATGCGAGAATAAAACAATTTTTTTATTTTGCACAAAATCAATTTTCAAAGCTTCTTTGATAAATAAATCATAATCTAAAACATATTCATTAAAATTTGTGGCATAACCACGCGAACCGTCGGATCTGCCAAAGCCGCGCATATCCCAACCGACGAAATTCCACTTTTTTGCTTCTTTGATGTTGTCTAAGCCAGAAATCAGACGGTGATAACTGTCTGAATGTTCACCGTGACCGTGCGTAAAAAAAATTGTACCAACAGCATCAGCACATGACCATGTTTGTAAAAATAATTTTGAATGATCGTAGCCTTTAAAAAAAGTTTCTGAGCGAGTATAATTTGTCATAGTCGAGTTTTACATCCTGCGAATTTTATTCGCGTCGAGTTTTACATCCTGTAAACGTTGTTTACTCTAACTTAATCCACGCAACAAAATACTGTCACGTGCATTCACAGAATCAGATAAAATCTCGGCATCCGAACTGTCATGAACTGGAGGAAAGTCCAATGAAAAATGGATTCCGCGGGATTCTTTGCGTTTCAAGGCGCATTGAACTGTTAAGTCTGCGACGATCGCAATATTCCGCAGTTCAATAATATCAGAATGAATTTTCATGTTTGAATAATATTCTTTTACTTCGTGCATGATATTTTGCAAACGATGTTGGGCTCGTTCAAGTCGCTTTGTTGACCTGACGATGCCGACGTAATTCCACATCAAGCGTCTGATTTCTTCCCACATGTGACTGATCACGATCATTTCATCTGAATTTGTATTTTCGGGTTTAAGCCAAGGTGCAGGTGAAGCACTTAATTTATTTTTTTCAATTTCAGTCCATGTATTTTGAATTTCAACACTGGCATTGTGTGACATCGCTAAACATTCAAGGAGTGAATTTGAAGCCAATCGGTTCGCGCCATGAAGCCCAGTGTTTGCAACTTCGCCGATGGCAAATAAATTTTGCAGATCAGTTTTGCCGTTGGTATCAGTGACGATGCCTCCACACAGATAATGGGCCGCGGGCACAACCGGAATCGGTTGCTTTGACATATCAATTCCGAAGTCTAAACATTTTGAAAAAATAGTTGGAAAGTGTGATTTTAAAAATTCAATGGGTTTGTGCGAAATATCTAAAAATACACAGGCGGCTCCGGTTTTTTTCATCTCGGCATCGATACCGCGGGCCACGATATCTCGCGGAGCCAGTGATCCCAAATGATGATGCTTTTTCATAAAGGCTTCGCCATTTGAATTTAAAAGTTCACCGCCTTCGCCGCGAATGGCTTCGGTGATTAAAAAATTTCTTGAATCTTTGTGGTACAAACATGTTGGGTGAAATTGCATGAATTCTAAATTTGAAATGCGACACCCTGATCTGTAGGCCATCGCAATGCCATCGCCTGTGGCGCCGCTCCAGTTGGATGTGTATAAATAAACTTTACCAGCTCCGCCTGTGGCCAAAATTGTTGTGCGCGCTGTAAAAATTTCGACGGCCTCATTTTTTTTATCCAGAGCATAAACGCCAATAACTTTTGTGGGACCAATAATATTGGGATCGACTTGTTTGTTCACAATCAAATCAATGGCGAAATGATTTTCAAAAACTTTTATGTTTGGATTTTTTTGAACGGCCAACCATAATTTTTTATGAATTTCTGCGCCAGTTTGATCTTCGAAATGTAAAATACGACGGTGTGAATGCCCACCTTCGCGAGTTAAATCAGAATCGAATTCAACACCCCAGTCGATCAAATCCTGAATTCGGTCGGGGGCTTGTTCGATAATGTTACGCACCGCCTCTATTTTGCAAAGGCCGGCGCCGGCAATTAAAGTGTCTTTGATATGGCTTTCGAAACTGTCGCTGACCTCTGAAACTGCGGCGATTCCACCTTGGGCCATAGCGCTGTTTGTGTCGGGGACCGATTCTTTGGTTAATAAATAGACTGATTTTGGATTTATATCATTTTTTTCAGTGGCAATTTTTAAAGCCATGCTGAGGGCTGCGACTCCAGAACCAATAATTAAAATATCTGCATCGAATTTTTTTGAATTCATAGCATCAACTTAGTTTGAAAAAAACGAAATGTCCAAAAAAAATGAATTCACAAGTTGATTCCTGTTCAAAAACACTTCTAAAATAGAAGATAGAGCAAGGATGCCACAACACGATGAAGACAAAGTATGTCTATATAACAACAGCAATATTATGTATTTTTGTTTTGCTAGTTATTTTTAAATTAAATGACTATTACAAAACTGAAAAGCTGCAATCTGTTTCAAATCAAATGTCGCAACAGAATTTAAGTTTGAAAACTTCGATTTCAATCCAATTAGGTCAATTGAAAAATATTTTATCAACATATTCTGTTCGTATGGACGAATCAAAATTAAATTGGATGCAAATGGATCCGATGACGGTCATGGCACAAACACACATTTCAAAAGCGGGCCAATTCGAAGTTAAAAATATTTTTACCAAAAGCGGTTCAAAAACAGAACGTTGGACCAAAGATTTTCTACAGAAAGCTTTGGCTTTGCGAAAATATTCAGGCCGCGCCATCCATGCAGATTTGTTTCAAACAGCAGCGGGTGATAAATATTTAGCGTTATCGTTTGTTGGCGCCAGTTCTGCGTCGGGGTCTGACGCGGTGACAGTCGTAGGTGATGCAAATTATTTCCAGAAATTTTTCGATTTGAACAGATCAAAAAAAATCACTCATCTAGTTATGACCAGCGCAAATGTTGTTGCGGGTCACAGTGAGTCTGAATATGTGGCAAGTATTACAGCCGAAGGTGAATTAAATTCTAAAAATTATTTTACTGAAGCGGAAGAACTGCGTTCGTCAAATTTAAAAATTATTTCGTATGTCTCGCGTGCGCAAGTTTTGAGTTTTATAAATATCCCATTTATGTTGCTGGGTTTAATCTTGGGTTTTTCATGCGTTCTGGTTGGCATATTGTTTTATGCTTTTCGTCCGATTGAAAAAACACTACAAGCACAAAAAACAGCAGCGCGCGAAATTGTATATCAAGAAACAGTTCAAAAAGCATTGAGCGAAAATCAGCGAAGTATTGAAGTGCGCGCTCCGTCAGTTGAATTTAAAGTGCCGGACCTCGTCGTTCAAAATATCGTGACTGAAAAACCAAAACTTCCGCCGGTAAAAATTACGGATACTGTATCAACTGCTGAACCTGATTTGAATTCAACGATAGAATCTGCAGTCAATTCTGTCGCCAGTCGTGCAGCCAGTGAAGGCGTCTGTATACATAAAGAATTAAATGCAAAAAATAAATTTAATTTTGAACAAGTTCGGTTTCAAAAAATGTTTGAACATATTTTGAAAAATGCAATTGAAGCCGTTGAGTTGTCATCGACAAAAAATATTTTTGTGCGTACGATGGATCAGGATTCGGAAACGATTATTGAAATTCAGGATTCTGGTACGGGGATCAGCGAAGATCATTTAGAAAAAATTTGGCAACCGTATTTTTCAACTAAAGAAAAAAATAGACATCAAGGTTTGGGGCTTTCTGAATCTTTATCCGTTGCTCGCCGATATGGCGCAGATCTAACTATTAAAAATAATCAAAATGGTGTCGGAGCCATTGTGAGGCTAACTATGAATAATCTAGAAAATGTCGTTCGAGCATCACCTGATCAAAAAACAGCAGACGAATTCGAAGTGACGAAAAAAATAGACGAATTCGATTTGGATCGTATTTTGAATTTTGATGACGATGGTCCTGTGGCAGATATTTCAAAACCCACATTGGATTTGAAAAAAGAATTCACCACGACCCAGTTTAAAATTGATCGTCATATTGAAATTATTGAAGAGCCGCAAATTCAATTTCAAAAAACAGAAAAAAACGCAGATCGATTTAAAGTACAAATTCGAGGGCCACAAAAATCGTGAATATCCGAGATTTTTCGAATGAATTTTTAATTTCAATTTTCTCGCAGGACGCTGATCTGGGCGCTGAAATCAAATTAAGCTTATCTGAAGCACGGTATCAAACATTTTATTTTGCAGATCACGCCGATTTTTCTTTAAGAATGCAAATCAGTCCCAGTCATATTGTGATTATTGATGTTGAAACTTTGATTATTGCAGCACACGAATTGATTGAAAATGTTTTGAAAATATCTTCAGAAGTCCAATTTATTATTCTGACTCCGGCGGATAAATTGGCAGCCTTTAAGCAATATCGAAAATATAATGTGGCATTTGTGGCTGATCGAAAAATGCCAGAGCTTGCGGGTGCGATGCTGATGTCGGCAGATTTAATTTGTGAAAAACTGTATCGTACGTATCAGAACGAGCAAATTTTTGAAGCTTACCAAACAGAGAAAGATCAACATCAGGCTTTGCAGAAAAAACAAATCGAAGCCAGCGCAAGCCCTGTGGTTAGGCCCTATCAAAGTCGTATTTCAGTTTACAAATTGGCCGAATCGAAAGAGCAATTATTAGATCAGTTTTATCAGGCAACGCCGACACAATCGTGGATGTATCTGAAATTGGTTCCAACAATTCAAACAATGATTTGCGTATCCAGCGCAAATGTTCCCGAAAATTGGTCTGAAGGTTTGTCGTATAAAATTCCACAGAAAGATAAAACTTTTGTTGATCAAATTTTATTAGGTATGCTGCCTGAAAATTTGCATGTGTATTTGAAAAATAAATTTTCTGTCGAGCAAATTAAATTTTTGCCGTTAATTATCAAAAAATCAGTCGAAGGCATTTTAGTATCGACACAAGACATTGATGCAGCAGTTGCTGAAGATTTTTCATTAATGAGTTTGATCTATGAAAATTTGGTTCATGAATCGCAACCGAAGTTTTTAGACGTTGAAGATAGTTTGACTGGATTTTATAATGAACTTTTTTACAAACGCATTTTAGATAAAGAAATCGACAGATCGAAACGAACATTTTCACCGCTGTCTGTGGTTAAAATTAAAATTGATAAATTTTTAGAAATTGAAACCAGTCATGGACGGCTTATTGCTGACGAAATTGTTAAAAAAGTCGCCGATCAAATTAAAGCGACCAGTCGCTTGCCGGATTACATTTGCAGAACTGCTGAAAATGAATTTTCGTTGGTATTAACAAATTGTCATCGTAAAGGTGCGGCTTTGCGTGCAGAGCGTTTACGGCAAGCTTTAGAAGCTGAAAAATTTTCTAAGTCAGGTTTGCAAATCACCGTCAGCCAAGGGATCAGTGAATATCCAACATTGACGGGTTCAATTGAAGAATTGAATCAATCCGCGACCAGCGCTCTGAAATTTATTTCAGAAAAAGGCGGCAATAAAATTTGTATTTATAAAGCGCAAGCTGCGCATACGCCAGATTTTACGGTGACAGTATGAGTGAATTATTTCGTCGTACATTTGCCGAAATTAATTTAGATCATTTAGCACATAATTTTTTTGAAATTCAAAAAGTGGCCGGTTTTGACAGATTTTTATGTCCTATGGTGAAAGCCAATGGCTACGGCCATGGCGATGTTCAAATTGCGAAACATCTTGAAAAATGTGGTGTTGAAAATTTGGGTGTATGTTTGATCGAAGAAGGTTTGTTGCTGCGTAAATCGGGTGTTCAATCAGATATTTTAGTTTTTCGCGGATTTGACAAATATGGCGCGCAAAAAATTTTAGATCATCATATGATTCCCGTCGTCAGTACATGGGATCAAATTCATTGCTTAGAATCGATTGCCGATGATGTTGTTAGCGTACATTTAAAATTTAATACAGGAATGAACCGTTTAGGTTTTGATCCTGATCAAGCCGAACAGTTATTTACATATTTTAAAAATTCAAAAAAATTAAAATTAAAATCCATTTTAAGTCATTTTTTTAATGGTGAAGATGCCTATTTAGAAAATGGCGAATCAAAAAAACAAACCGATCAATTGGCGTTACTGCTGAATTTTTTTAAGCCACTGAATGTCTTTGCGCATTTGTTAAATTCGGGCGGAATTGCCAGCCTTGCAAAAGTAAATAATGACTCAAATCATTATTTACAAAAAAACAATTGGGGCTTTCGTCCTGGCCTGATTCTTTATGGTTATCAGCCTAAAAACATTTTTTCAGAATTAAATTTAAAACCTGTGATGAGTTTAAAATCTGTGGTGAATAATATTCGTGATGTCAAAAAAGGCGAATCCGTTTCTTACGGCGCAAAATGGATAGCAGGGCGTGATTCAAAAATTGCAGTTGTGCCGATTGGTTATGCTGATGGTGTTCACAGAATGTTATCGAACAAAAATCTGGCTTTGTTTTCGGGGCAATTGGTTCCGATTGTGGGTCGGATTTGTATGGATTTTTTAATGCTGGATGTGACGGATGTTCTTTTAAAAAAACAAAATAAAAAATATGACGACGAAGAAGTCGTACTGTTTGGTTATGATCAAGACGGTCAGTTCCTATCGGCAGAAAAAGCGGCCGAAGCTGCACAGTCAATCACTTGGGAAATGTTAACATCCGTCGGTGAACGCGTGCCCAGATTATTTAAAGGTGGAGCTGAATTATGAGCGCAGATTGGGTTTTGAAAACAGCTCACGGAATGGATCAGTTTTTTTTCACGATTAAAAATAAAATACAAAATTTTATTACTCTGATTGGCGAGATGACACTGTTTGGTTATGACAGTTTAAAATTATTATTTGCGCAGCCCTACAGATACGGTGAAATTTTAAAACAAATGGAATTCGTTGGTAATCAATCGATGGGTATCATTGCATTGACCAGCACATTCACAGGTCTGGCTTTATCTTTTCAAGTTTATTTAGGTTTTAAATTAGTGAATGCGGTGAATCTTGTGGGCCCGACAGTGGCATTGGGAATCACTCGCGAATTGGGTCCAGTGTTGACCGGATTAATTGTTGCCGCTCGCGCGGGTGGTGCGATGGCCGCGCGTTTGGGAACAATGCGTGTGAATGAACAAATGGATGCTTTGGATGTCATGGGCGTGAATACGAAACAGTATTTAATTGCTCCCAGAATTATTGCAGCAATTATTTGTATGCCGTTATTGACTGCGCTTTTTGATTTTATGGCGATGTTTGGCTGTTGGTTTTTGTGTATTAAAATTGTAGGTCTTGATCAGGCTATATTTTTTGAAAAAATTTCTGAGACTTTAGAAGTGACGCATATTAATGAAGGTCTTTTTAAGAGTGCTATTTTTGGTTTATTATTTGGTGTGATCTGCACGTTCAAAGGTTTTCATACAACCGGTGGAGCCAAGGGCGTCGGCGAAGCCACAAATCGCGGTGTGGTTATTAGCATGGTCAGTATTATTATTATCGATTATTTCTTGATGAATATCATTCGAATTTATTATTTGGTTTCTGGTATCGGAAGGGGATTTTAATGGCTCCATTGACACGTCAACAGACTTTTAAAGGCGAATACGCGATTGAATTGACTGACGTTAAAAAAAGTTTTGATCAGGGTAAAGATTTTATTTTAAAAGGTATTGATCTAAAAATTCCACGCGAAAGTTTAACGGCAATCATCGGATTTTCTGGGACCGGAAAATCTGTGATGTTGAAACATATTTTGGGTTTGTATGAGCCCACATCAGGTAAAGTCGAAGTCTTAGGTCAAGATTTATCCGAATTAAATAATAATGATCTGACAAAATTCAGATGCAATTACGGAGTTCTTTTTCAAAGTGCCGCATTGTTTGATGACATGAGTGTGTTAGAGAATGTGTGTTTTCCACTTGACGAGCACAGACGTCATCTTAAAAAAGATCAAGTGATTCAAATTGCATATGATAAATTAAAAATGGTGGGTCTGGACCCTAAACATTTTGAAAAATTACCCAGTCAAATTTCGGGTGGTATGCAAAAACGAACTGGACTTGCGCGGGCGCTCGCCCTTGATCCAGAAATTTTAATATATGACGAACCAACAACAGGTTTAGATCCCATTCTGACAGAAATGGTAGATAATTTAATTCTAGAGACGCACAAATTAAATCAAGGGACAACATCTGTGATGGTGTCGCATGATTTAGCCGCTGCTTTTCGAATTGCTGATTTTATTGTGATGTTGGATGCAGGTCGTGTTTTATTATCTGGTACTGCACAAGATTTTTTTAAATCAGATATCGAATTAGTAAAGCGTTTTGTTGATAAAGGTATGAAGCACTAAAGATTAAATTATTTAGTTATCTCAACATAGGAATTGCAACATGGGTTTTTTAGGTACTGCAGAATTCAAAGTCGGAGCCATGGTCATATCGATGGCGGGACTGATCGCATTTATGTCGATGCAAGTCAGTGATGATCCCAGTTATATGGGCCGTTCAAAAAAAGCATGGTTTTTATTACCTAATGCCAGTGGATTAATTAAAGGTTCAGCGATCAGATCCGCAGGTATTCCCGTCGGCGCAATCAAAGATGTGAAATTACAAGACGGGCAAGCACGCATTGATGTGACAATTAAATCAGATATTAATTTAACCCGATCAGCATCTGTTGAATTACGTGCGAACGGAATTTTAGGTGACAAATATATCGAAGTTTATCCCGGAGCTTCGACCGATTCCGCACTTGAAGATGGCGGTCAAATTTTAAATGTGAAAAAAGGCGGATCACTGGATGATGTGATGTCACAAGTTTCAGAAATCACAGGTTCACTGAAAGACGTCGCCAAAAATCTGAATGAATCCGTAACAAACAACGGAACAAACCAGCATATTTTAGGTCGCATTGTTCAGAACATCGAAAAATTAACTGCAGATATTTCTGAAATGACGTCTGAAAACAAAGACAAAATCGGTGAAATTGTTGATCAAGTTCATAATATCACAGGTACACTTGATGAATTAGTGAATGATGACAGCGATAAAGGATTTAAAAAAACATGGAAATCAGCCATGGTGAATATCGACAAATCATTAAAAAATATTCAAGAAATTACAGATAAAGTAAATCGCGGCGAAGGTACCATCGGAAAGTTAATTTCAGACGAAAAAACAGCCGAAGATGTTTCAAGCGCCATCGAAGGCATCAGTGGTCTGGTTGATACAGCCAACAAAGTTTCAACAGGTGTTGATTTTAATGGTTACTATTTAAATCAAGTCGGTGCAGCACAAACGGCGATTGGTATACAAATTCAACCGGGAATGGATCGTTACTATTATTTAGGAATCATCACAGACCCTGCAGGTGTTGTAGAGAAAACAAATGTACAAACAACAACCGGCGGATCAACAACAACTGTTGATGAAGTTAAAACATTTAAAAGCAAAACAAAATTTACAGCCTTGTATGCAAAAAATTTCTATGATGTGACTCTCAAGGGTGGCTTGATTGAAAATACCGGCGGCGTTGGCGTCGATTACCATTTTATTCAGCAACGTTTCACAGCAAGTGTTGAAGCGTTTGATTTTGAAAAGCTACAATTAAGAACCAGCTTGAGTGCCAAATTGCCATATGGTTTTTATGTCAAAGGCGGATATTCAGATATGCTTGATAAAAATAATGCCAGATCTGTATTTGCCGGTGCCGGAATTTTCTTAACAAATGATGATTTAAAATTATTGTTAACAAAGTCTCCGTTTTAACTTTTTTAAGCGAGAGTGACCGACCCATGAAAAGAGCCCTTGTCAGTGTATCCGATAAAACTGGATTAATTGATTTTTTAAAACCTTTCGTTGAAAAAGGTTTAGAAATTATTTCTACGGGCGGCACGTTGAAATTTTTAATTGAAGCGGGCTTAAAGGCTGTTGATGTCAGTCAGATCACAAATTTCCCTGAAGTTTTAGATGGTCGAGTTAAAACGTTACATCCAAATATTCACATGGGCTTATTGGCCCGGCGCGAGCTGGACAGTCATGTTCAACAGATGAATGAACATCAAGTTCAGTTTTTTGATTTAGTTGTTGGTAATTTATATCCCTTTGAAAAAACAGCGTTAAATAGAGATTCAACGTTCGAAGAACAAATAGAAAATATTGATATCGGCGGCCCCAGTTTTTTACGATCAGCCGCCAAAAATTATCAAAATGTCGTCGTCGTCAGTGACCCTATGGATTACAAATGGGTGCAGGATAAATGCTTGTCAAATACACTGTTATTAACTGATCGTAAAAAATTAGCACTCAAAGTTTTTTCATTAACATCGTATTATGATGCATTGATATTTCAAAAGCTATCAACTGAAGATAATAATTCCGAATATCTAAATTTACCTTTAAAGAAAAAACAAAATTTACGTTATGGTGAAAATGCGCACCAGGCGGCAACGTGGTTCACAAATCCCTTGATCCAAAAAAATTTGGCCGATGCCGAAATTATTCAAGGCAAAGAATTGTCATATAATAATTTATTAGATCTTGATGCCGCCGCCGAACTGGTGGCCAGATTTTCAGAACCAGCATGTATTGCAGTCAAACATAATAATCCATGTGGTGCGGCCACAGCAGAAAATATTTTTTTAGCGACAAAAAAAACTGTCGAATCCGATCCTAAAAGTATTTTTGGTGGTATTTTGGCATTTAATAAAACTGTTGATTTAGATACTGTTGAATATTTGCATCCGATATTTTTAGAATGTTTGATTGCTCCAGATTATACAGCGGAAGCTCTTGCAAAATTATCAACGAAAAAAAATCTGCGCGTATTAAAATGGCCGCAACTATTAATCGTTGAAAAAAACAAAGTTTACAAATCAATTTCAGGCGGGATCCTATTGCAGGATTCTGATTTTTTTCATCTGGATATTTCTAAAAACGAAAACTTAACCATCGTTGGTGAAAAACCAACAGATCAAATTTATCAAGACATGTTATTTGGTGAAAAAATTTGCGCGGCCCTCAAAAGCAATGCGATAGCCTTGGTCTGTAATGGGCAAACTGTTGGTTTAGGCATGGGTCAAGTCAACCGTATTGATTCAGTTGATTTGGCTATTTCACGAATGAAAACGTTTATGAAAGAACATCCAATCGATATCAAAAAAGTTGTCGCAATCAGCGATGCTTTTTTTCCGTTTGCAGATTCTGTTTCGCAATTTCATCAGTTTGGCATTGAATGGATTTTTCAACCCGGTGGATCTGTCAAAGACAATGATGTGATTGAATATATAAATAAAAATAAAATGAATATGGTTTTATCCGGACAAAGACACTTTAGACATTAAGGAAAACACAGTGAGTTTTACGATGAATACAGACTATGAAAATAAATGGCTCGTTAAATCAGACAATAAAATTGTAGGTCCCTATTCATTCGATCAAATCGAAGATTTTTTATTCAAAAGACAAATTTCACTCATTGATGAAGTTCGTGATATGAATACGCGATGGTTATACATACGCGAAGTTCCTGAATTTAAAGAAATGGTTGAAAAAGTTCGCATAGAACTAGATAAACGGTCTGAAGAAACCAGAACGATTCAAACCAGCACGCGATATTCTGATTCTCAAACCGGAACAAATACATTAGCTGCTGAAAATGAAAATGCAGAATTAACAACATCACCTCCAGCTTTCACAAATATCAGTGTCGACCCTCAAGATATTACATTTCAAGAAGTTGCAACGACCACATCAATTTCAGATAGAAAAAAAAATATAGGTTCACACTTTGTTTCAACAGCGGATCCCAATATACAAAAAGAACTGCAAACAAGTTACAAAAAATACTTTATTATATTCGGCGTGGCTCTTTTTCTAGCCATAGGCTCTGGTTTTTCTTATCAGTTATATAAAAAAAACTCGCAAGAAAAAATTGAACAAAATCTTTTTAAACGAATGCGTAAGTTAGCTCTTTTTGGCGCTGATCAGCGCGCTATCGAAGTCTATCAAAAAATGCCAGAGGCCTTGCAGTTGCGAATTTTACCAGAAGTTATTGATTTGTGGCCTAAGCTAGATGCCGAGGGCTTAATTAATTTAGATGAAATAATTCAAGAAACTGAAAGAAAAAAAATATCAGCTGAGCAAAAAGTTAAGATTGATCTTGTTAAGTTTAACAAAAAAATGGCACTTAATAATTTTTCTGAAGCAAAAGGCGAGCTGATTAACGCAAAAGATTTATCGCCAGAATATGAAACCGTTCAAGAAAATGAAGCCATCATTAATTTGATTGAAAATCAAAATAAAGTTTCAACGAATCAATTTTTAAAACTTTTCACTGGTTTGAACAAGGGACGTTTTTTATTAGGTGCCGCCCTAAACCATCTGTCACGTGCTGAAATGAGTGATGTTGAAATGATGGAAAAAATTGACCGTTATTTATCTACGCGTATCGAATATAAAAAAGAATTATTATTGGTGCAGATCTACTTGTCATTGAAAAATTCAAATTTAAAAGCTGCCGATAGCTTTATTGCAGAATTTGTAAATACTCCCAATTTACTGTCACAGCAGTTCAAGGTACCCGGATTAATTTTTAAATCAATCTATAAAATTGATAAAGTTATTCCTTACTATGAAAAAATAAAGAATCAACTGGGGGCTAAAAACGCAGGTCTTATTGACCTGCATATTTTTCTTGAAAAAAATGATGGTTATAGCGCAGAGAAACAATATGAAAAAATTAAAAACTTATTATCAGCGGACGAAAAAAACAATACGTTAATTGCAATTCACTCTGTTTTAAATCGTTGGTCTGAGGCTATGGCCATTGAAAAATCATCGCCAGCAGGAAAACTAAATTTAGCCAGCCAGCTATCGTTACTGCGAATGAAACGAGCTCATAAAATACAAGATTACTCCGCTCAAGTTAATTATCTAAAGAAAGAAAAAAATTTATTTTCGCTCTGGGCAGAACTACTCAATTTTAGTGACAATGAAAATGAAAAAATTAAATCCTATTTGCAGCTGAATGCTCAATCTAATGATGACTTCGTTCCTCTTATTGAAATGAAGGCGCAAATTGAATAGAATTTATTTTATCTTTTTTACTTTGATCATTTCAAGTTGTTATCCGAAAAAAAA
>CANBND010000024.1 GCA_947370945.1 Pseudobdellovibrionaceae bacterium
CAGATCAACTTGATTTTTTAAATTTAAATAAACTTTCTGAAATCAAAACTTTTATTTTACGGCAACTTGAATATGATCCGATCAATTCGGACAAAAAAAGAGTCTCGGAAAATTCAGGCTACTGGACATTAGCTTACCGTACGTGGCGCATTGATTTTATTTTAATTGATACGTTAGTTTCTGTGGTCGGAATTCGTTCTGGATATACCGACGAAGACCTCAAAAAAAATGAAGATCTTTATCATGATAAAGATCTTCATCAAAAATTTAAACGTCTATTTTAATTCTGTCTAAAAAATTATTTTTTACTTTTTTTCTCTTTATGCTCTTCACGTTTTTGCTTACATGCAGAAACCATATCAGGCGTTACACTGACACCGGCAACAGTTTCACCGTTTGCCAATTTTTGTACGCAGTCTTTATAAAGACCTTTTCCATCTTTGTGGTCGCCTTTAACAAAACCACCTGCTTCGCAAGCTTTTTTGATTTCAAGGCACGGTTTACTTTTTTCATGATCGCCTTCAGCAAAAACGGATGAAGCCACTAAAACTGAAACGATCATTAATAACTTTTTCATAAGATCTCCTTTGTTGTAGCTATAGAATAGCCTGATTAGCTTAACCCAACATGAATACGATATTAATTTTTTTTCATCTCTGTGTATGACTTTGATCCAGTAAGGTCATTATTGTCTCAGTATAAAACACTTTTCAAAATACACAGCCCACAGTAACCTATTGAATCAAATGAATTCATTGCAAAAAAAATTAATCGGGTACAGTTACATCGAAGTTTTTATAACCAGTTTCGTTGTAGGTCTTGCCGAAAATTATTTTGCAGCCTACGCCGTACAATCAGGACATTCGGCATTACAATCTGGATTATTAGTTTCGTTACCATTAATTTTCGCAGCCATTATACAATTTTTAACACAGCCGTATTTTCAGTTTTTAAATGCTTCAAAATTTGTACAGTTCGCAGTTCTGTTACAAAGCGTAAGTTTAATCAGTTTATCTGGATTAAGCATCTTAAATTCGAATCCGAATTTTTCAATTTTACTGTTTATATATTCTGTCTATTGGTTGGGGCATTTCGCAATTCAACCGGCATGGAATCGTTGGATCGCAGAATTTGTACCTGCAGATTATGGTCAAACTTATTTTTCATACAGAAACCGACTCAGTCAAAGTGGAATCATCGCAGGACTTATTCTGGGCGGAATCACCTTACACATGAAAATCATCGACGTTCCGATAGAAATTTTATATTTCAGTCTGTTTGCGATCAGTTTTATTTGTAAAATAACGACTTACTTTTTATTTAAAAAACACCCCGCTACAACAGCTTTGGTTTACATCTCAAAACAAAAAATGATTTTAATCTTTAAAAAATATCAAAAGTTTTTACGCAGTTACAGTGTTTTTAATTTTTCAATTTATTTGTCGGCACCGTTTGTTGCCGGATATTTATTGGCTGAATTAAAATTAAATTATTTTGATTTTATGTTGGTCATGCTGGGGCTGTTTGCGGGTAAAGTTTTAACCTCAGTCTGGTTACAAAAATCAAAAACACAAATTGATCCCACACGTTTGATGTTTATTGGCGGCTTAATAGCTGCACCCTTGCCCGCGCTGTGGCCTGTGTGTTCCGAGTTATGGATGATGATTTTATTACATGTCATTTCAGGGATAGCATGGGCCAGCTGGGAAGTCGGACTTTCACTTTGTTTTTTTAAAAATATTACTGACGATGAAAAAATTGAAACAATCAGCCTGTATCATTACATTGGCACTGTGACACAAGTTTTAGGAACATGCTTCGGAGCCATCATGATTAATTTTGCTTTTCATGAAAATTATAATTTTATTTTTATCATGGCCGGAGTGGTTCGTCTGATTTGCGTTTTACCACTCCGTCGAAACAAGTTATCCGTCGAGCTACAGCATCCGTTGCGCTAGAGCTACAGCATACGCGTGCTTAGCGCAGAGCGATCAATTGAGCAATAAGCAACGAAACAACTGACATCACTTTAATTAAAATTGCGATACCTGGTCCTGATGTATCTTTGAATGGATCACCAACCATATCACCAACAACGGCAGCCTTATGCGCATCAGATCCTTTTTTGTGACCTGGAAGACCGCCCTTTTCAATAAATTTTTTGGCATTATCCCAAGCTCCACCCGCATTGGCCATAAATAAACTCATCGCTGCGCCGACTGCTAAACCACCTGCAAGTAATCCCGCAAGTGCTTGTGGTCCCATGACAAAACCAACTAAAACCGGAGCAACAATCGCAACCATTCCTGGTAAAATCATTTCCCATAATGCAGCTGTTGTTGCGATATCAACAATCTTTGCTGGTTCTGGTTCGGCTTTACCTTGAAGTAATCCTGGAATTTCCTTAAATTGACGAGCAATTTCAACAACGATTTTACCCGCCGCACGACCGACCGCAGTCATTGTCGTAGCACCTACTAAGAATGGTAAAATTGAACCTAATAATAAACCAATTAATACACCCGACGAAGTTAAATCCAATTGCATTGCTGGCATTCCTGCAGCAATGCGAGTGTGATTTACTTCCATGTTGAATGCAGAAAATAATGCAACAACTGTTAATATCGCAGAACCAATTGCAAAACCTTTTCCGATCGCAGCTGTTGTGTTACCGACAGAATCTAATTCATCTGTGATCGCACGAACGTTCGCAGGCAATCCTGCCATTTCAGAAATTCCACCGGCGTTATCAGAAATCGGACCGTAAGCATCAACAGTCATTACAACCGCAGTTCCTGCTAACATTCCAACGGCGGCTAATGCAATTCCGTAAAGACCTAAATAATAATCTGCAACGTACGCTGCTGCCACAACAATTAATGTGGGGATAGCAACAGATTCCATACCGATCGCAAGACCACGAATTACTGCCGTACCCGCACCCGTCAAAGCCGCTTCTGCAACTAAGCGAATAGGTTTCATTGCTGTGTAATATTCAGTGATTAAACCGATAAGCGCTCCGCCGAATGCTCCTGCAGCCAAAGCCCAAGTTACATTTTGCGTGACACCCATCATTGGCATCGCAACATAAGAAACAATTGTTAATAAAATTGGAGGCAGCATTAATGAACTGCGTAACACAACTGCTGGAGAATAATTTTTCAAAGCACGTGCTATAAAAATCACAACAATTGAAATCACTAAACCAATTGTTGAAAGAATTAACGGCAACGACACACCCATAATACGAGCCTGTTCGATATTATTTGCTTCAAGAATATTTGGAAATTTATCAGCACCGATTGTTAATGCAATCGCCATTGCTGCAACGATGGCTGCAACCATAGATTCATAAATATCAGCACCCATTCCCGCAACGTCGCCGACATTGTCACCAACGTTATCAGCGATAACACCCGGATTACGTGGATCATCTTCAGGAATATTTTCAACAACTTTACCGGCGATATCTGCACCAACGTCAGCGGCCTTTGTATAAATACCACCACCGATACGAGCAAATAATGCAATCGATGAAGCACCGACTGCGAACGAATGTAAAATCATTCCAAGATCAGTGGCTGTATTAAACATATAATAAATTGCGCCCAAACCAATAAGGCCTAAACCCGCAACACATAAACCCATCACGGCTCCGCCATCAAGAGCAACTAATAAGGCGTTTCCACGCGTTGATGTTGCAGCAGCTTGAGTCGTGCGAACATTCGCAAACGTTGCGGCCTTCATTCCGATAAATCCTGCAAGCAAAGATAAAAATGCGCCCACAAGAAACCAAAGTGAAGAAACCCAACCTAATGTAAAACCTAATAATGTACCAACAACCAATGAATACACAGCCAGTACTTTGTATTCACGAACCAGGAATGCCATTGAACCTTCGCGAATATATCCCGCGATACGATTCATCGTTTCATTACCTGCAGGTTGCGCTTTCATTCGAAAATAAAGCCCGACTGCGATCACAAGACCGACGACTCCGGCAATGATTGGCGCCATTAAATATGTTGAATTCATTGGTGTTTCTCCTTTAGTTTTTATATGATGACTAAAGTTAATAATTACGATGGTTTATGTCAATGAAATCGATGTTAAAAACACTTAAGATGTGTTTATGTTGTAAGCACTTGTTGACATACCTAATTTAGTATAGTACATATTAAGTATGTGGGATGTTTACGAATCCAAAGTTGCGGAAAAGAATATTGATAAATTGCCTAAAAATATTTTAGAAAAATATGAATTTTGGAGAAACATTGTGCAAGTTAGCGGACCCGAAGGATTAAAAGAATTCAAGGGTTTTAAGGATCATGCTTTAAAAGGAGATTGGGTTGGCCACAGGTCTTCGTATTTAAATGCGAGCTACCGAGTCATTTATTTAATTGATAAATCCGAAGTTAAAGTTTTTGTGATCGATGTCAATAACCACGACTATAGGAGAAAATAATGAAGTCTGATTTTATAAAATCAAAAAACAGAATCCATCTAACGCCCGGCGACAGTGTTCGCATTGGCCGAGAAATACTTGAACTTTCACAAAATCAATTGGCCTTAAAATGTGGTATTCCGCAATCTACAATTTCAGCCATCGAGTCTGGCAAAATAAACTTGGGCGTCGAGCGAGCCAAAGATATTGCCAACGCTCTGGGAATTCATCCTGCTGTGATTTTATTTCCGAATTGGGAAATAAAAAAAGCATCTTAAACTGAGAACTAAAAATTCCAAATTATTTTTAAAATTCAGTTGATGTTGAATACGACCCTCTTGTAATCTAACTTCATGAGTCTTGGTGAAAATATACTTCAAAAAAACAGACCAATTTCATCTGAAACTTACGTCTCGGATATCCGAAAAATTGTTCAAGCTATCACAGCGATTGACTCAAATATAAAAATATTTTTATTTGGCTCTGTAGCCACTCATACAGCAACCACATTTTCCGATCTTGATATCGCCGTCATTTCAAAAGACTCTGAACACAAAAAAAATATTCAAAAAAAATTCTTTGAATCAAAAAGAGTCACAGATTGTTCTTTAGATCTCGTTTTTTTGACCGCCGACCAAATGACAAACGATGTTGATCACCCTATAGCTCAAGTCATCAAACTTGAAGGTATCGAAATTTATCCAACTTGGAATTTAAAATATGGTCAATAAACCTAAATTTCAAAAATTTAAAAAAGAAAGCTCTGTTAAAACTTTTAAGATCGCCGAATCAGATTTACAAGCTGCGAAAATTTTAGCATCAGCACCCGCCTGCAGTCCTGAAATTATAGTTTATCATGTTCAACAAAGTGTCGAAAAATCATTGAAATCTGTGATCGTTTTTTTAGAAAAAGCAGTCCCCTTAACACACGAAATCGATTTGCTTGTTGATCAGTTGCCAGAAGAATTAATTGTCGACTTTCCAAGTGGTATAAATGAATTAACACAGTATGCGACGTTGAAACGTTACACGGATGGCGATGAACTGATCGAAAAAAAAGATATTCTAATCTCTATTGACAGTGGCCAATTTTTTTTAGACTGGGCTCGGAAAATTATTTTTTAGCTTGTAATTTCTTACAAACCGAAGATTTTCGATCACAACCCCGGATAAATCTCATCCAGCTTTCTGAGCCACTCGTCACCGACGGCTTCGACTTTTAATTCACTGGCGATTTTCCGTTCATCTTCGGCCAATAATGTAGATAAATATCTTTCGGTGTAACTTGGAACAATCACGACAATTTTTTTACCACTATTTTCTGGCTTCGTCGCTTGCCTGATGCCTGCAACGATGGCAGCGCCCGACGAAATCCCAACAGGAATACCTTCGGTTTTAATCACAAGCTTTGCCATTTTTAATGACTCGACGCTGCTGACTTGTTCGATCTCATCATAAATTTTTTGATCAGGCTTTACTTTTAATATTGTCGGAATAAATCCCGCACCGATCCCCTGAATTTTATGTGGTCCCGGTTTATTCCCCGATAAAATAGCAGACTCTGTTGGTTCGACAGCGATCATTTTAATTTTTGGATTTTTTTGTTTTAAAACTTCACCGATACCTGTGATGGTCCCGCCTGTTCCGATTCCGCTGACAACAATATCAACAGTTCCATCGGTATCATTCCAAATTTCAAGCGCTGTGGTTTTTCGGTGAATGTCTGGGTTATCAGAATTTGTGAATTGCGATGGATAATATGCATTCGAATTTTTTGAAACCATTTCAAGAGCTTTCGCAACAGCTCCGCGCATCCCATTCGCGCCCGGAGTTAAAACAATATTGGCTCCCAATAATAACAACAATGTCTTTCGTTCTTGCGACATAGTTTCAGGCATCACGACAGTTAATTTATAACCCTTGGCTGCGCAAATAAATGCAAGACCAATTCCTGTATTACCGGATGTGGGTTCGATCACTTCCATTCCGGGCTTTAATTTTCCTGAGGCCTCTGCCGCTTCGATCATATTTAAACCGATGCGATCTTTGACTGAACCTAAGGGATTAAAAAATTCTAATTTTAAATATAATTCACCCGGTAAATTCTGAGCTAAACGTTGCAATTTAACCAATGGAGTATTGCCGATTGTTTTTGTGATGTTTTCGTAGATTTTCATTTGTTTACATTAAAAGCAATTAAGCACCTTGAGGAGTCCATTTTTTCCATAATCCAAAATCAGCTGGTCTTCCGTCAGCAAAGTAAATCCATATATTCTTGCTGTGGCTACAATCAGACGATCAGCTGGGTCTGAATGAAACCCGCCTGGTAATTGGCAAGATTCTACTGAAACATCTGGACTCAGATTTACAATTTGTAAATTATATTTTTCAATACAATTTTTGATCCAATTTAAAACAGGTTCATTCATTTTCAATCGACCTTTTGCATTTAACATAGATATCTCCCAAAAAGTGATCGCCGATACATACAATTGTTGATCTCGAAAAGACTTTTCAATTTTATTTTTTGAGGAGCTACTTTGAAACCGCGAATCACCTAACGCTAACCACACCAATGCGCAGGTATCTAACAATAAAGGTATTGCCGAGTTTTTATCTGAAACTTTACTCATCGGCTTCAGCATTCCATTTTTCGACGACGGGCAAAGTTATATCACCCAAAATTTCAACAGTTCCTTTCATTAACCCGAAAGGACTTAAATTATTTTCGACAGAGTTGTTCGAAACAGGGACAAGCTTTGCGACAGGCTTTCCATGCTTAGTAATAATAACGGTTTCGCCATATTTTTTAACACGATCCATGACCATCAAACACTTAGTTTTAAACTTACCTGCTGGCATATAATCAGACATATATAACCTCATTTATAATATAGTCATATTAACATGGTCATAATTTAAAATCTAGTTTTTTAATGAATTATTGCAGCTTGAATGTGTTTTAAATCGCTTGTAGTGTACAAAGATGACTTTTGATGCCCAAAAAATTGAAAAAAAACTGCGTATGGCCGAGGGCCTTTTTAATATGGCGATGGCTGTAAAAAAAAATCAGTTGAAATTAAAATACCCGGAATTATCTGACAAAGAAATTCAATTCATGGCTTATGCTTTGATCGAAAAAGGCTGCTCAAGGTAATGCAAAATATTTTATCTGTTTTTTTAGAGGTCGTTGAAATTTTCGAAAAAAATAATCTGCCGTATATGGTTGTGGGCTCGATCGCATCAATGACTTATGGCGAGCCTCGGATGACAAACGACATGGATATGGTCATCGACATATTATATTCGGATGCTCAAAAAATTGAACAGCTTTTTCCTATTGAAAAATATGACTGCCCGCCTATTGAAGTCCTAAAAAGTGAAATTATTCAAAAGGGCCAATTTAACTTAATTCACCAAGATACGGGTTTAAAAATTGATTTAATGATTCGAAAAAACAATTCTCATTCGATCGAAGAATTTAATCGCAAACAGCTTGTTCCGTTTATTTCTGACAAATCAATTTATATGGCAACACCCGAAGACGTAATTATTAAAAAACTTATTTTTTATCGCGATGGCAATTCAGAAAAACATCTAACTGATATTCGCGGTATTTTAACAGATACAAAAATTGATACCGAATACTTAGAATCTTGGATTGAAAAATTGAACTTACAAATAGAATATAAAAAAATTTAAAGGCCAAAAAAATGCTTAATCTACAAACCTATAAAAAACCCATCACTAATGAAACTGTCCAAATTAAATCCGCTATCGATTCTATTTTGAATTCAAAAGCGATTGGCTTTATCGATTTACCAAACCGAACTGAGCTCTGGAAAAAATCTGAAGCCTTGGGTTCTGAAATCAGAAAAAATTATGATCATTTGATTGTCGTAGGCATCGGCGGCAGCAGTATGGGCCCACGGGCCTTGGCTGAATTTTCAGGTCTGACAAATATTTCATTTTTAGATAACGTCGATTCGATCGAGACAGAAAATGTTCTTAAAAAAATTCACGGGCCAGATTCGTTGGCGTGGCTTTTTATTTCTAAATCAGGCACTACGATTGAGGTATTGTGGACGATCGAATTGATTCAACAGCGCTATTTTGAATTATACAACGGCTCGCAAAGCGAGCTTGAAAAAAAACTATGGTCACATACTTTTTTTATTACAGAACATACGAACAACTCTTTATATAATTTATCTGTCCAACACCAAAGACCTTGCCTTGAGGTTCCGCTGGATGTGGGCGGTCGATTTTCTGTGCTGTCACCTGTCGGTCTTGTTGTTGGCAGCTATTTAGATCTTGATTTAGACCAAATTAAATCTGGTGCTCAACGCGCTTTGCTGGATTCAGAAAATTTACAAACACAGTGCGAACAATTTTTAGCATCGTTTGACAGAAATGAATCGATCACATTATTTTGGTTCTACTGCTCAAGACTGCGTTGGTTTGGCGGTTGGCTTCAACAATTATGGGCCGAATCACTGGGCAAAAAACAAAACAAATCAAATGAGCCTGCATTTCCATTCAGTACACCAATGACCAGCATTGGCGCTTGCGACCAACATTCTATTTTGCAACAAGTTGTCGAAGGTCCAAAAAATAAATTTGTTTGCGTATTTCGATTCAAAGATATCGAAAAACATTCGACAACAATTAATAAACCCATCTTTGCTGAAACCAAATCAATGCAGGGCAAACGATTCGGTGATTTATTAAAAGCCGAAGCCTTGGCCACACAAAAAGGTCTTGATATTTCAAATGTATCAACGATGCTGTATGAATTCGACAGGTTGAATCCTGAAACCTTGGGCTATTTATTTATGTCATTTCAAATCATCGTGTCTGTGCTGGCCGAAACTAAAAATGTAAATGCTTTCGATCAACCGGGTGTTTCACTCGGTAAAAAATTAATTCCGGAATTTTTATAATGAATTATTTGATTGGTTTAATTTGTTTTTTATTCGTTGCCGTTTTTAGTTCACAAACTTTGGTTGATATTTGTGATACAATGATCGTCGTAACTGCAATTTATTTAATAATTAAAAATAAAGATTACGCTTTTTTAAATCACATCAAAAAAACATGGGTTTTCTGGATGGCCTGGCTAGTTGTTATTTTTTTTGGCCTGTATTTAAATACCGAAAAATTTCCGTGGGTTTGCTTTTTAGAATTTAGATGGTTTTTTACTTTTTTTGCAATGATTTATATTTTGTCCGAAATTAAAGACAAATCAATTTTAATACAATATGTAGCATTAACAATGCTAATTTTAAATTTCACAGCGATTGCATTGTATTTTTATCGAGGCGACAACAGGGCCGGTGGAATTTACAACGGCATTATGGCTTTTTCACAGAATATCGGCCTTGTAGCCTCTTTCTTTATTACTTACGTGTCTTGTGTTTTTAAATTTAAGATAAAAATGCAGACATATTTAAAATATATTTTTCTGTCAGTAGCACTAACATCGATCATCTTAGTTTTACTAACACTGACTCGAGGAGTTTGGATCGCTGCAGCCGTTGGCATCAGCATGACAGCTTTTTTAATTCCTAAAAAAGTTTTTATTTATACTGTTCTTTGCACTGTTTTTATTTTTACAGTATATTCATTTCTGAATGCAAATTTCAAACAACGCGTTTATTCAGAAGATGCCTCATCAAAAATAAGCAATAGCCAAAGGATAAATATTTGGACAGCTAACCTTAAAATGTTAAAAGATTTTCCAATTTTAGGCGTCGGATACAGCCAAAATAATTTACGACTGACGGAATATTACGATAAATTAAATATTCCGCAGACTGAACTTAAGTCACATGCTCACAACCAATATTTACACATGGCTTCTGGGACAGGACTCATTGGTTTGTTTTTCTTTTTGATATTTATTGGATTTATATTTTATCAAGCAATTCAGGTCTATTTCAAAGCAGATAATCAACATACAAAAATCATTTATTTATCACTGACCAGTGCATTTATTTGCTTTATCGTAGCCGGCTTAACAGAATCTAATTTTAGCATTTCTAAGAATAGATTTTTAATTTTATTTTTCTGTGCATTTATTGCAACCTACAGGGTCACACAGAAACTTAAAAAGCAGCATTAGTTTCCAGAATGTCATTTAAAAAAACTTTTCTAATTCTGCTACTCTTTTTATAATGATATCAAATGCGTTTTCGAATTCTTTTCTGTCTGAAACAGAAGCTGTCGCACTAAGCCAACCACGCTTTAGGCTGTTGGTATTGATAGCTTTGATTGTTTCAGAAAATTTTTCTGGTATTTCAGTTTTGCGGAAAGTGAAACATTTTTTCAAAGCTTCGCCTAAAATAATAGGATCGGCATTTGGCAAAAATACTGATAAATCGTGAACATCTTTTGAACGAGAATTAATATTACCGTGTGTAACCAGTGCATGAAGTTTTTCAGCACAGATAGTTTCTATTGGATAGACCAACCAACTGATGTTTTCAAATCTTGTTAAAACAGATTCAATTTCAATTTTTCGTGGCATCGGGGTAACTGGATCTCCAATTCCTAAGTCAAAATGTATGACTTGGGCTTTATTGATATTTTTTAAAATCTGTCCGACTCCAGCTCTGTAAATTTGTCGAACTCCACCGTATTCGCCTTGCATTGCCAGATCAACCTGCTCTTCGAATTTAAACCAAACGCCATCGTCTAAATCTGATTCTGCCTTAACTTTCACAAGCTCAAGAGCAGATTTTATATTCGATTTCACCAATAAAGCATCAAGATCAATCGTATAACGTCCAGAATTATAAACTCGCAAACCAACAAAACCACCTTTAAACACCAGATTTTGACTCAGATTTTTATCCGCAACTAACCTAGCAACAAGTCGTTCAATCATAAATGCTGTTTCAAGATTTTGATACGGAATTCCAAATTTTTTATGAAGTTCCGTGATTTTTTGGCGTACAGAATTACCTTTGGCTGTTGTTGTCATAGAACAATCATCTCAAGATATTTTATCAATACAGATTCAAGCCCTAGCTCTTTAGCTGCTTTTCCAAGTTTTAATTCTGTTGTTTTTCTTTTAGTTAAAGCATCTCTAGCCGCTTTGAGAGCAGAACGCTCTCCTATTTTTTTAATAAACTTAAGACCTTCAATAATAGCTCGCTCTATTGTAACTATACGATAACCGTTTTCCATGACAGTACCGATATTAATATTAACCTGAGTGCGGATTAATTTGTATTTAGGATCAGTTGTTTTTCTTTCTGTCGATACGACCAACCAAGTACGACTTGGAACTTGCTCTACTAGATTATAATAAAAAAGTGCCGATAATCCACCAATAGCGGCATTTTCACCAAATTTTGCAAAAGCTATTTGAAAACCAACATCACCGTGTAACTCTGCTTCTGGATGCAAATAGATGCCTCGACTGATTCGATTGATATTGTTGCTAATCACCAATCTAGATAAATCTTGCTGACTCAGTCCAATTTTCTTGGCTTGAACTAATGTAAAAACACCTATTTTTTTAAGCTTTGATTCCTGCTGTTTATTCATGTCTGACAGTTTGCGGTGAAAATCGTCAAATTTCAATGTAAATTGTCTTATTTCACCAACTTAACAGAAAAACTACTGATTTGCCTTTGAAATAACTCGAAGGCTTGTAAAATATTTTGTATTCACAAGCGAACCTAATTTAATCAAAGCATTTCGATCTGAATTTTTCGAGTCACTAATGATCTCATTAATACATGTATCAAATTCATCATTTGAAAACTCTGTTGGCAAAGCATCGCCCTTTGGCATGACTAAAATGTCTGGGTGTTCGGTATTTATTTCTTTGCCCGAGATATAAAGTTCTTCAAACATTTTTTCACCCGGACGAAGTCCTGTGTATTTGATTTCGATGTCTTCTTTTTTTCGGCCCATCAATTGAATTAAATTTTCGGCGATATCAACAATACGTACGGGTTCACCCATTTTTAGAACGTTGATGTCTCCTGCTTTTGAAATCGAAGCGGCTTTCAGAACTAACGAAACTGCTTCTGAAATTAACATAAAATATCGGGTCATGTCTTTGTGTGTGATCGTCAAAGGCCGGCCTTCTTCGATTTGTTTTTTCAATAGCGGAATCAAACTTCCACTGCTGCCCAGAACATTTCCGAATCTGACTGAACTGTAAGGTCTTTGTGTTTTTACACCCATCACAGTTGTCATAATTTCACAAACACGCTTTGTCGCACCCATAACTCCTGCAGGATTCACGGCCTTGTCCGACGAAATTTGTACAAAATGATCAACATTAAATTTTTTGGAACAATTTAATAAATTCATTGTGCCTTCAACATTGTTTAAAATCGACGAATACGGATTGGCTTCGACCAAATGCACATGCTTATAGGCCGCCGCATGAAAAACGATTTCTGGAGTATAACGTAAAAATAAGTCTTCCAGCGAATGACGATCACGCAAGTCGATCATTGCAGGCATAATTAAGCCTTCAGTTTGGATTTGATTTTGTCGAACCTCTTGATCAATCGTGTACAAGTTAAATTCAGAATGATCTAAAATAATTACTTGAGACGGCGAAAATCCCAAAACCTGTCGAACAATTTCACTGCCGATCGAGCCGCCAGCACCCGTAATTAAAACTTTTTTGCCTTTGATCATTTCGTGTGTCGAAGTCAGATCAATTTTGTGTGGTGCGCGAACCAATAAATCTTTCAGTTCAATTTCGCGCAGCTCAAGACGTTGATCAAAATCAGCTGAATCCGAGTTAAATAATCTGGGTTTGATATTGTATTCAGCTGTGATACCGACAAGTTCAGATAAAAATTCTTTGGTCGGCTGAGGCATTCCCACGACGACATGCTTTATTTCAAAGTTTTTAATAAGACTGCTGAGCTCGTGCAAAGAACCAAAAACTTTGAATCCGGAAATTGATTTGCCGATTTTTAACTTATCGTCATCAATGAAACCAACAACAGACATTTTTAAATTTTTGTCAGACAATAAACGCTTTAATACGCCCTGTCCCGTGACACCTGCTCCGTAAATTAACGTCGCTTCACCAAATTTTTTGATCACTTGTGACGTCATTTTTTCATGAATCAGTCTGCGAGTGATCCGAATACCTGATAAAAACATCAGTAATAAAATTGAATCAATAAAATAAACTGATCTTGGCAAGACTCCTGTTTGAAAAATATATGTCGAAGAAATAATTAACAACGTTGAAGCGAAAATTGCTTTGGCCAATTTAAAAGCATCTACAGCGCTGACGTAGCGCCAAATCATGTTGTGTGTCTCAAAATATAAAAAGAAAACAGCGCGTGATAAAATAACAAAGGGTATTATTTTATTAAAAGCCGGCAAGAACAAAAGTGCTTCATCATATGTGACACGAATAAATAGACTCAGATAAATCGTCACAATACTGACAAATAAATCTGTGAATAAATGCCTATAGTTAATTCTTAATAGCATATCGATCCTTAATGTTTGATTCCGTCAGATTTTAAAACTTTAAATACAGTTCGAAATAATATTTCAAAATCAAAAAATAAATTTTGTTTTTGCAGATACTGAAAATCAAAATCAACTTTAATCGGAATTGGCAAATCATCACGACCGTTAATCTGCGCCCAACCCGTAACACCTGGACGCAAATTCTGGATACCTTTTTCTGTCCTCAACGCAACAAGATCATCTTGGTTAAACAGTGCTGGCCTTGGGCCCACCAGGCTCATATCGCCTAGAAACACTGAGTACAGTTGGGGTATTTCATCAAAGCTTGTTTTGCGCAAAAATTTTCCCAACGGGGTTACAAACGATTCTGTGTTTTTTAATAAATGCGTTGCGACCTGCGGGGTTTCAACAAACATAGAGCGAAACTTCGGCATCAAAAAAATTTTATTGTTACGGCCAATTCGTTTTGACCAATGTATAGCAGGGCCTTTTGAAGTTAACTTGATAAGTATTGAAATCAATAATAACGGAAGACTTAGAATTACAATTCCAATCAATGATAATACAATATCAACTAGTCGTTTTATCATACAGTTTTTGACCACACTGTGCGGTTAATATAATTCACGTAACTTAAAATGATTTTCACAACTTTTTCAGAAACATTATCCGTATCAAAATCATGAACAATTTCTGGTTTTTGCATAGATGTGACAACATCAACAGCTTTAATCACATCAATAGCTGTCAAGCCTGACATGATCAAAATGCCTTGATCCATGCCTTCTGGACGCTCATGGGCTTGTCTGATCATCACTGCCGGAACTGCCAACAGTGAACTTTCTTCTGTGATCGTACCGCTATCAGAGATCACGCAAAAAGCATTTTTTTGTAAAGAAATAAAATCACTAAATCCAAAAGGCTTCATAAATTCAACCAAAGGATTAAATTCTTGTTTCGTTAACGATTCTAATTTTTTGCGAGTTCGCGGATGTGCCGAAATTAAAATACGGTATTTAAATTTTTCAGCCAATTGATTCAATGTATTTAAAAAATCTTTGAAATTTTTCTCGCTATCAACGTTTTCTTCACGATGAGCCGAGACAATAAAAAATTTATTTTTTTCGATTCCTAAATCACTCATGACTTTCGATTTTTCAATCTTTGGCGCGTAATAATTTAAAACCTCTTTCATGCAAGATCCAGTTTTAATAATTTTTTCAGAGGGAATGCCCTCTGCGATCAAATATCGTCTGGCATGTTCCGTCAGTGGCATATTGATGTCGCTCAAATGATCGACGATTTTACGATTTAATTCTTCAGGTACACGTTGATCAAAACAACGATTGCCAGCCTCCATATGAAAAATAGGAATTCGTTTTTTTTTGGCAGAAATCACAGCCAAACATGAATTCGTATCACCGTACAATAACAGCGCATCGGGTTTAACTTCATCAAATAATTGATCTGTTTTAACTAACACATTTGCAATTGTCTCAATGGCTGTCTGTCCTGCTGATTCTAAATAATAATCGGGCTTTCTGATTTCAAGATCTTTGAAGAAAACTTCGTTCAGTTCATAATCATAGTTTTGACCCGTATGAACCAAAATATGTTCGGTGTGCTTATCCAACGCTGCCATAACTCGACTTAATTTAATGATTTCGGGGCGAGTACCCACAATTGTCATGACTTTCATAATAAAAATATTCCTATCTTAAAAGTTCGCCATCTGATGAGCGAGTATCAATGTCTAACAAATTATTATTTTTCAATAATTCAAAAGTTCCGTTAAAGTCCAAAACTGTGTCGTCTGATGAATATTCTTTTTTTAATAATGGCGTCTTTGGTTTCTCTACACCGTTTGAAAGCTCTGGTAGCATCGATTGAATGACATAATAGGCACCACGTTCAACAACGTACGGAGCTTCTTCATCAGAGACCATAATTTCGTACATTTTTTCACCGGGGCGAATTCCGGTGTTTTGAATTTCGATTTTACGATCACCAATTAATGCTTTTGCAACATCAGTCATAAAACTGGCCGGCGCGCGAGGAATAAAAATCTCACCTCGCTTACCATGCTGAAGCGCTGCGAACACTGTATCCACAGCTTGATTCAACGTTAATAAAAATCGGGTCATTTTCGGATCTGTGATTGTAACTGGACCACCATTTTTAATTTGGTCGTGAAATAACGGAATCACGGAACCTCGTGATGCTAAGACATTTCCGTACCTGACACATAAAAATCTGGTTTTTGGATTCAAAACATTTCCTGAAATAAAAATACGTTCTTGAATCGCCTTAGTCATACCCATCGCATTGACAGGTTTACAGGCCTTATCGGTGCTGATACCAATAACAGTATCGACCGGATAATTATTTTCTTCGATCGCTCGAATAATATTTGCAGCCCCCATACAATTGGTCAGAACTGCTTGATACGGAAAATATTCACACGATGGAACTTGTTTCAGCGCTGCCGCATTCACAACAATATCAGCGTCACGAATCGCCGAACACACATCTGCATAATTTCTGACATCACCAATTCGAAACTCAAGTGTGTTCAAAAAATTTCTGTACATTGCTGCGTCTGTTGTATTTTTATTATTCAAATACGACACACGCATGTCGTGCTGCTTGCCTTCGTCACGTGACATTACAATTAATTTTTTAGGAATACCCAGTTCGCCGCTTAAAACTCTTTTAACAAAAGTTTTACCCATTGATCCGGTGCCTCCAGTGACTAAAATTGTTTTATTTTCAAAATACATCGTTGATACCTGTTTCTTTTAAAATTATTTTTTAGTTTTTAATTTTCGTATAATTCTGATTCAGTTTTTAGCGCCAATAACATTTCTGGCCAATTTGGCTTTTTAAAATTTGTTTTTTTAATATATTTTTCACAATTTAAGCTTTTGTCGGATTTTTTTGATTTGTCATCCACAATGACCGATTGGTTATTGTAGATTTGATTTGCCAGCATCAATAAATCAAATTTAGAAATTTTTTCCGAAGCCAGTTGATACAAGCCCGAAATTTGTGGATAATTTCGAATAATTCTGATAACTTCGTTCGCCACAAAATTTGTCGTCAACCCCGTATAATAAACATTCGAGTATCCAGAAATTTTCTGATGATTTTGACTGAGAAACCATTCCAGCAATTCAGATTTGTTAAATAATTCACGTCCCACAATCGACAACCTCAGAATTAATGAATTTGAATCCAAGACTTCGCCTAAGTATTTACTGCGACCATATACATCTTGCGCCGTCGCCAAGTCTGATTCTGCATAATCTCCCTTGCCTCCATCGAAAACACAATCTGTACTGAAATGAATAAGCTTGGATTGATTGTTCACAGCCCAAGCCGCTAAAAACTTAGGTAAATATGAATTTATATTATAATTTTTTTCGATTGAAGAATTGTCCAACTTACGCAAAGTCACACCTGCGCAATTAATAATAAACTGCGGTTTAATTTGATTCAATACAGACAAAACTGCAGAATTATTTTCGACGTCAATGTTTTCGATATAGTTCGTTCGCGGCATAAATTCAAATTTTAAAATTTCAGTTTTATCTTTACGCAGGGTCGCGTAAACATCATTTTTAAATTCAGCAGATAAAATTTGAAACATTTTATGGCCAAGCATTCCTGTGGCACCAATAATTAAAATTTTCATCGTTTAAGGTTTCTGCACATAAATATCTTTTTTACCAAAGCCCGTTTTTTTAATAACTCGAAGTGTTTCACGAAGTTTATTATCAACAATACAAAGCAAACGTTTAAATGGTTGATTGGGTCTGGCCATAAATGAAGTCACATGTCGATAGTCTTGACCTGTTGGCGACTCTTTAGAAAAATAATAATTAGATACACAACATCTGTGTTGATGACCTGCGATGACTTTTGAAACTGAATGCCATGATGTGTGGTGAGTTTCCATCAAAACCAGTCTGTTGAATCGGCTTTCGATCGCCACAGCTTTTTTGACGTTGATATCCCATAATTCAAGATGACCACCATTTTCTGTATTCCAATTTGGTGTCACATAATACAATAAATTTAATCTTCGATATGCTGTTTGTTGTTGATCATGCGAATTATCAATATGTGGATCTAAGAAATCATCTTTTTGCATCAGGCTTAATCCGCCTGCGTACAAATATTGATCTGGTAATTGATTGAAAATTCCTGTTATTTTTTCAACGCAATTAATAATGAGGTTGTCCTGAAATGCAAAAGTAACTTCTTTTAAAATCGGATTGAATTGATCGTACTGTTTTGTTGTGAGCTTGTTTTCACGAAAACTTTTCATTCTGCGCCAAGCCGAATTTTCTGGATTCATGGCCTCAAATATTTCTTGAGCCATTGCCTGCGGAAGTAAATCGTCAATTGAGCAAAAACCAATTCCATGCTTTATTTTATTGTTTTTATATTCAAACGAAGCGGATTCTGAAACTTGATTTAACTTAGAAATGATCTGATTTACGACTTGCTCTTTCATATATGTGCTCCTGAATAAATAAACTAAAATATTTATTGATTTTTGTCAGTAATTACAATGATATCTATATGCATTATGCAAGACGAATCATGGATCATTTATGCTGTTAATATTCATACTGGTGGCGGTAAAATCTTACTTGATTCACTCTTATTGAATCAAGCAATCGGGCCAGTTTGCGCTCTGTTTGCAGACCACCGGTACAAGCCTTCGACGACGCAAAATTATGATATCTTTTATGCAAAAAACAGTGTCATTGATCGCTTGAAAGCAGAATATAACTTGCATCAATATGTAAAAACGCTGCCAAAAAATAAAACCTATCGCATCTTATTTTTTGGCAACCTGCCACCGTTGGTTAAGCCGCAATTAGCGAGTATTTTATATTTACAAAATTGTTATTTGACGCGCCAAATGCCACTGCCGAAGGATTCAATTTTAGTGACTCTTCGCAACTTTTTTGAAAGCCAAATTTTAAAAATATTTGCAAAAAACGTGAATGAGATTTGGGTTCAAACTGCTTGGATGAAAAAAATGACTCAGGCCTATTTACCTAAGGCCGTGCTGTCTATAAAACCACTACTTCCACATTTTGCAGTTCAAGCAAATAGCCAACTTGAAAAAAAATATGATTTCATTTATGTGGGCAGTTTATGTTTAAATAAAAGGTTCAATTTTTTTATTGAAGCCCTTTCAAAACTTGATCAAGAATTGAAGAAAAAAATAAATGTCGTCATTATTTTAGACAACACATTCCTTGATTTAGATATGATAAAATTTTCAAATATTGAACTAAAAATATTGTTTAAAATTTCACACGAAACTTTGTCTGTATACTATACTCAATCTAAAAATTTTGTGCTTACGAGCCTTTACGAATCTTTCTGTTTGCCACTTTATGAAGCTAAATATTACGGCTGCCATATAATTGCGCCAACTGTTGGATATACAGAAAATCTAGATTTTGAATTTACAGCTTACAAAGCGACTGATTGCGATGAGTTGGCCGATAAAATGGCCAGCCTATCTCTGATTACTTAATGTTTTCGATGTTATTTTTTAAAATTTCTTCGATTTGATCGATAACGACTGTTCTCTCAAAAAATTTCTCAAAGTACTTTCGGCCATTCAATCCAAGATCATTTCTTTGATTATCGGACATGTTTTTTAATTTAAGTACAGTTGTTGCAAGTTCATTCGGGTTCTCTGGCGCACACGTCTCTCCGGCATTGGCCTCTTTAACAATTCGTGCACCCTCGCCAACTATAGATGCCAGTATTGGCTTTGATGCAGACATATATGCCTGTACTTTTGAGGGCACCGTCAACGCAAAAATCGGCTCGTCTGTTAACGACACCAAAAGCAGATCACACGATTTGAAAAATGGCAGCATTTCTGAATAGGCCTTGCGACCAACTGTCATGACAGAATTTTGCAAGTTGCGACTTAAGATTTGCTCGTCCAACCATTTTTTATCGCTGCCATCCCCAGCAATAACCCATACAATATCAGTTAAAGATTTTAAAATCTCTGCCGCCGCAAGGATCGTTTTCATATCCTGAGCCAAGCCAATATTGCCTGCGAATCCTATCTTAAATTTATCTACTGGCAAATCAGCAACCCATTTCGGCGACTCTGTTTGAATAAACGGATCTGCCCAATTCGGCACATAAGATAATGGAACATTTTTTGTATTGTATTTCGAAATACTATTCGCAAATGCTTTTGACTGCATTAAAATATGGTCACAGTTTTTATAAATAAATAAGACCAACAAGTCCAAAAGCGAAATTATTTTTTTTGATTTAACAGCACCTACAGCACTAACACTTTCCGGCCATAAATCTTGAATCCAAAATACCAATTTTTTATTCGTCAGCCATTTTATAAAAATCGCCGGTAAACAAAGTGTCACAGGAGAGACTCCAAAGCAAAAAATAACATCTGTATTTTTTGGCGCCCTGAATAAACCAATTATGGTCGCAGAAATAACAAATGAAATGTAATTCAAAGCCAACTGAAAAAATCCGTTTCCTCGATTTAAAATTGGCACTCTTAAAATTTGAACGCCTTGAAATGACTCCGTCCAGGGCCCTTTAAATAATCCATAATTTTCAAAATACTGCCCTTGCGGATAATTGGGAAGCCCTGTCAATACTGTTACTGAGTGCCCTTTTTTTTGTAATTCAGTCGCAAGACTGTTAATTAAAAATGTTTCAGGCCAAAAATATTGGGTAACAATTAATATCTTCATTTAAATACGCTCGACATATTTTTTCGATTTTTTTAAAACGAGTTCAATCAAAACAAAAATACAAATATTCAAAAATAATGTCCCAAAAAGAAGATACGATTGTCGTGGCACGTAACCAAAGTGCACAAACCGATAGGCCACAACTTGGGCAAATAATGAAGTCAAAATTAAATTGCCATGGCTCAATTTGTAAACCCAATATTCAAGACCCACCGCGAATAACATTAAAACAAAAATTGCAAAAAATAAAAACAGAAAAGAACCCGGATAATAAAAAAATGCTATTAGGCCCGACAGCGAAATGAAATGATTTAATGCCGAATCTGCATTCACGTACTGAGAGTCAATAGCAATATTTTGATCATAAAAACTTGTACCAGAATCTTTATATTTTTCAGATAAGGCCTCCGAAAAAACCTCAAGCCCTTTGTTTGGATAACTCGAAATTGCAAATACGCCTTCTAATCCAACCCAGCGGTCAACAAACAAACTATTTACAGATTGCAGTACCGATACAAATTGACCTCTGTCATATTTAAATGTGACACCGAGACTGACCATTGCATCAGTCACTTTTTTTCCTGCAGAAACTATTTTGACTTCAGGTCGCAAAAAAGCAATCGGAGCTGAACTTTGCACTGCCTTTACAACTTCTGGCGTCGCTACAAAAAGAATTGGTCTTAAATAATTCACAACGAATATCGAAATCACGAACAAAACTATAAACAAAACAGAACCATATATTTTAAAATAGTTATTAAACCTGGCATTTATTTTTTTGACTTGATCCCGCACACCAAAACTCAATGCTGTTGCGTTCAGAATAAATCCACGGCTTAAAAGTGAACAGTTTGATAAAAATATTTCGAATAAGCCGATGAAGGCGACCAGATAAGGTTTTTTATTTTTGCTTAATTCAAAACCAAGAAAATAAGCCGTTATACTTGAAAAACCAAACATTAATAACCACGAGATTGCTCCCGAAATTACAAAAGGCAAATGCGCCTGACTGGTTCGGCCACGTTGATATATACCCCACTGAACGTTTGAAATTGAAACGATCAAAATAAGACAAATGTAAAATAATAGAATTAATTTTCTATACTTAAAATAAAAGCGTTCTGAATTTTCTAACTTAAAAATATTTTTTATATTTCGCAAATCGTTTACAAATTTTTGCCGAACACATCGTGCTGCTATTAGGGCTGAAAATCCAACAATACAAACGTACATTCCCTGATCAAATGCCATGGCTGAATAATCAAAATGCCCAACTGGGTC
>CANBND010000025.1 GCA_947370945.1 Pseudobdellovibrionaceae bacterium
CAAATTTAAAGAAAAGTAGAACCTCCACAACACCTGAATCACCTTGATTTTTGAGGAGAAAATGTCGAAAATACTTTTATCGGGATTAGATAAAAGTGAGTCCCAGATCTTTGACAACAAAATAGAGTGTGAGTGGCTTTCTACGCAACAAGCTGCAAGGTATTTATCAATTAGTGAAAATGCTTTAAGAATTATGGTCCATCGTGAACAAGTTGGAGCATTTAAAATTGGTAGACGTTTGCGATTCAAATTTTCTGATTGTCAAAAACTCTTTTCAAAAAAGGAGTTTTAAAAATGGCAATTAAGTCTTATGAAGAAGATGGTAAAAAGCTTTTTGAGGTCTATATCAATGGGTGTGATTCTGTCAGAAGAAGAATTCAAAGAAGAAAAAGATCCATTGAAAGTCTAAGAAAAGCTCAAGCTATCGAATTTGAATTCAAACGAGAACTTGCGCAATTAAAAGAAGAAGCAGTTCCGTATCGATGGGAAGAGTGGTTCGACGAGTGCATGAAGAGAATGAAGCTTGAGCTTATGCCTTCAACCATTGCTAGTTATGAAGCTCAAATAAAAAAATGGATTCATCCGCATTTGGCAAAGATTGAAATCAAAACAATCACTAAGTCAGATGTTTATGATCTTATTTTTCATAAATGCGAAGGGTTTCATACGCAGTATACTCGTCGGAACGTGCTTAAAATGGTAAAGCGGATATTTCAAGTTGCTGTTGAAGAAGGTTTATTAGATCGAAATCCTTGTACGGGAATTAATGTTCGAGTTTCAGAAGTTGTTCAAAAAGTTTTAACGACAACAGAAGTTGAGCATTTTTTAAAGGAAGCAAAAGATTCGCATCACAGGTTTTATCCTGTCTGGGTTGCGGCACTTTTAACTGGAATGAGATCTGGTGAATTGTTTGCCTTAAAATGGACGGATCTTGATTTAGACAACCGAACAATTTCGGTTTCAAAAGCTTGGTCTTCTAAAAATGGCATTTCTCCAACTAAAACGCGCAGGGCTAGAGTTGTTCCTATTTCAGACGACCTTGTGGTTTTTCTGAAAGAGAGAAAACTTCAAGAAGGGTCAGAAAGTGAATTTGTTCTGCCTAGACTTGGGGAATGGGAACATGGTGAACAGGCGCGCGTTACTAGGGAATTTTGTGAAGGCATCGGAATTACCTCGATTAAGTTTCACGATTTGCGAGCAACTTTTATAACTAATTTGCTGGCTCGTGGTGAATCCTTAGCAAAGGTCATGTCGATTGTCGGTCATAGTGAGCTTAAGACAACCAATGGGTATTTACGGAAAGCAGGTGTCGATGTCCAAGGCGGAACCGACAAACTGGGTTACAAGCTTCCTTTAAATAGCCCTGGAAAGGTTTTATCCCTGGTTGGCAGGTTGAAATAACGAATTTACTGTTTGAGGTTCATGCTACTTTTTGCTACTTTAAGAAAGTAAAAGTTAACAATAACAACAGGTTGTGGCTGAAAAATCAGCCACCCCAAATTTCCCGAATCTTCATTCACATTTTAATTTGATCAGGATTCCAACCGTGGCGTTCATTTGCCAAGTTTTTGCACCAAGAATAAAGCGCATCATAAATTATCAGACCGACTTTAAGCATTTCGTGATCATCGGAAATATTTTGTGATAACCCAAGTGTTATCGCAAGCAAACCAGAGGCTTGCTCAGATTTTTCAAGCGTGTCTGTGTCTGCGGCTCTGACGATTTCTGCCAAATGATGAAGTGCTGGATCGTTTAATTTATATTTTTTAATAAATGCATCAAAGCTGCATAATGGTCCATCATGAGTCAGTTCAATGTTGGGCACATCATATGGAATTGCATTGGATTCAGTAGCTACGCGAAGAACTTCTTGTGATGGCACATAAAGAAATTCAGCCTGTGTGTCGATAAATTTTTGAATCAACCAAGGGCAGGCAATGCGGTCAATCTTTGGTCGTTCTCGTGTGATCCATTTCATTTAAAGTCCTTGTCTGAGTTATTTCTTTTGATTTTAAGTTCCGCCACCATAGTCAGATCCAAAATCGCTACAATCCCAAGATTCATCGGTATGATGTAAACCGTTTGAAGTCATTATTTTTTCAATGACCAGTCCAGTTGTTGAATCAACAAGGACTTTAAATGAACAGCCAATTTGGTAAGACTGAATATTTGTTCGAATTAAAATTAAATGAACAGTCGGAGTTTTTAAAAAAATTTCTATCGAAGAATTATAAGGATCCGTTCCGTCAGCCTTTGGAAATTGGTTTGAGTATTTAACGGCAATTTGTTTTGTGTCTTGATCTGTCATTGACCACGCTGTTTGCGAAATCCCTAGATTGAGCGTAGCCAGGATCAGTAATAGAGTTGTTTTCATAAAGCCTACTTTCTTTGTGAGTGTTATTTTGTACCTGATGCCAAATTTAACGGTTTTGTTTTAATAAATATATAGATCTTAATTTATAATTATGATAAAATAATTTATCATGAAAACACCGCCGTTCGAGCTTTTACAGGTTTTAATTGCTGTCGCAGAAAGTAAAAATTTCTATGAGGCGGCGATAAGGCTTAAAATCACACAGCCGTCGATTTCGCATAAAATGAAACAACTTGAATCGTTTATGCCAATGGCCATTTTTCAACTTCAAGGCAAACGCAAAGTTTTGACTCATTACGGAAGGTCACTTTATGATGTGGCCATAGTGCAATCGAATCAGCTTGAAAAAAATATCGAACAACTTCATAGACAATATGCAGATGCAGAACATTTGACATTGCGAATTGGTGGGCGTCCCGAGGTTATAGATTGCATGGCATCAGCGTTTAATTTTGCAGGAAAAATTGAAATGTTGAATCTGAGCAGCAGTGAAGCTGTTGAAAAATTGAGGACTCATCAAATTGACATAGCGATCAGTTACATTGCGCCAGATTCGTCAGAAATTATTGCTAAAAAATTATTCCAAAGCTCGAGCCATTTCAGAATTCATCATAAATTTTTAAAAGTAAAAAACAAAAAGTTATCTTTAGATTTGGTTAAAGACGAAATTTTTTTGAAGCAAACTCCGTGTATTATATATCACAAAGACGGACATATGCTGAAAGACTGGTTGAAGCATCTGAATCTTTCGCTAGACATGTTGAAAATTGTGTATGTGGCCGAAGATTGGCGAACCGTACAAAATCTGGTTGATCAGGGGCTTGGTTATGCTTTGGTTCCGGAATACATTCAAAGTCATTCGCAAGGCGCGGTACAAAGTATTGAGCTGCCGAATCAGATCATGCCTAAATATACTTTTTATGCCCTGTACGATAAAGGGCTAAAAAAAATTGAGCCTTTTCAAAAAATATTAAGTGCATTAACGGCTGCTCGCCGGCGCGGTTAAATTTAATAAGATAAAACAGATTCAATTCTTGAATAGTTTTAAAATTTCATCAATTTTATTTTGAATAACTGCGGGATTTTTGCTTTGAACGGCTTGTTGTACGCAATGATTCATGTGACCCTCGATAATGTTAGCTTCGAGCGATTTCAATGCGGATCTGGCGGCTTTGATTTGGATAATGATTTCAGGGCAATAACGTTTATCTTCGATCATGCGTTCGATCCCATTGACTTGACCTTTGATTCGGTTCAATCGTTTTAATTCAGAGCTATGACTGGGATTTGAGATTTGTTTTTTAATTTTTTGTTGAGCCATAAAATCCTCTTTGTTTAGATTAAGAGTCTACTACCCCATAGGGGTATGTGTCAATTCAGTATCTCTATAGACCAAGGCGTGAATCAATGTTAAAAAAATGAACACAGGAGATAACTATGAAAAATATTTTAGTATCTATAGCCATTTTGTTTACAGCCATTTTAGGGTTTTCGCAGCAAACAAGGGTTTCAATCGAACCCGAAGGATCAGGTCATTACCAAGGCGGCCAATTCGAATATGTATTTCAAATTTTTGATACGTTAGCAAATAAAACGTTGTCGGATTCAGATTTAAATATCAGTCACACTCAAAAAATTCATTTCATTGCCTATGATGCGGCATTAAAAGAATTTACACATGTGCATCCTGTATACAATGGAAAAACTTGGGCCGTGACATTGGATTTGCCCGTAGATGGAAATTATTTTTTCTGGGCACAGGGCGAACTTTTAGATAAAACAGAATTTTCAGTGATGACGAATGCAATGATCATGGGTGGTAAATCTGAGAATAACATTTTAGCCTTAGGAGACGTTCGATCCGGCATTGATAAAAATACGAAAATTGTTTTAGCAAATACGAAAATCAAAGCCGGTCAAATGGCGATGATTAATTTTACGATTTCTAGAGTCGACGGATCTGTTCCTGTCCTAACAAACTATTTAGGTGCGTTCGCGCATGTCATAGCGACACCTGCAAGCGGTGATCAATTGACACATGTTCACCCAATGGCCGGAACAAAGCCAAATACAGGAATGCTGCACACAACGTTTCCCGTTGCTGGTGATTACCGAATTTGGATACAATTCATTGATGGAAACGAGCTTAAAGTGATTCCTCTATCGGTAACAGTTTCAAAATAAAAAAGGATAAGATCATGACAAAAATATTTACGGCAATCGTTTTGTTGGCAGCAACTTCAGCATTCGCACACGGTGAAGACAAAAAAGGTCCTCATAAGGGATTCGTTCGAATGCCCGGAGCGTTTCATACCGAGGTCGTTGTGAACTCAAAAAACACTTTGAAAGTATATCTATTAGATATTGGTTGGAAAAATCCAACAGTTTTGGATTCTGAAATTAAGGCCACTTTGATTTCAAAATCGACAGAAGATGCCGTTTGTGCTGCAAAGAAAAATTATTTCCTTTGTTCATTTTCAAAATCAGTGAATTTAAAGCAAAAAGCTGAGCTCCAAGTCACAGCAACACGTGAAAATAAAAAAGGTAATGTTGCAGTTTACAATTTGCCATTGAAATTAGAAAAAGTTCCAGAAATAGAAATGAAAAAAACTGAAGACAAGATGGATCACAGTTCGCACCATTAATTTAAAGGATTAAAAAATGCTAGATCGAATTATTAAATATGCGCTTTCGCATCGAATTTTAGTTATTTCGTTTGCAGCATTTTTATTGGCTTACGGCGGATGGATCGCTGCCCATTTGCCAGTCGATGTTTTTCCAGATTTAAATCGTCCGACAGTGACAATGATGTCTGAAGCTTCAGGGCTAGCTCCAGAAGAAGTTGAAACTTTGGTCACATTTCCACTGGAGACTTCGTTAAATGGACTGCCTGGTGTTGAACGTGTTCGTTCCAGCTCTGGTGTTGGATTAAGTGTTGTGTACGTCGAATTTGAATGGGGTACGGATATTTTTCGGAATCGTCAATTGGTTCAAGAAAAATTAACATTGGCTCGTGAAAAACTTCCGAAAAATATTGTTCCGGTCATGGGCCCAATTTCTTCAATCATGGGTGAAATTCAACTGGTCGGATTGACGTCTAAAGATTCAAAAATGGCAGCCATGGATTTGCGAACGATCGCGGATTGGACGATTCGACCCAGATTATTGAGCATCGCGGGTGTTGCACAAGTCACATCAATTGGTGGTGGTGTACGTCAATTTCAAATTTTATTGTCTGCTGAAAAAATTCAAAAACTACAAATTTCAATCGAAGATATCGAACATAATCTGTCTGAAATCAGTTTGAATTCAACAGGTGGATTTATCAACATTGAAAAAAACGAATCGTTGATTCGTGTTCTGGGTGCGATTCGTGACAAGGATGAAATTTTAAATTCAGTTGTCGGAATGCATTTGGGGAAACCTGTTTTAGTTCGCGATGTGGCCGAAGTGAAAGAAGCCCCACAATCGATGCGCGGTGATGCCAGTGTGAATGCAAAATCAGGTGTCATCATGAGTATTCAGAAACAACCGGGTGCCAGCACGATTGAACTGACACATGAAATTGAAAAAGCACTGAAAGAATTAGAAAAAACATTGCCAGCGAGTGTTGAATTAAATCCTGCTTTATTTAAGCAAGCCAATTTTATTGAAACTTCGATTGAAAACGTTAAAGAAGCACTTCGTGATGGTGTGATTCTGGTTTTGATTATTTTATTTTTATTCTTACTGAATTTTAGAACAACGTTTATTACGATTACGGCAATTCCATTGTCATTTGTTTTGTCTGCGATTGTATTTAAAATGTTTGGACTTTCAGTCAATACGATGACCTTGGGCGGTCTTGCGATTGCGATTGGCGAATTGGTGGATGATGCCATAGTTGACGTTGAAAATGTTTTCAGGCGTTTACGTGAAAACAAAGAATTAGCAAACCCCAAAAATTCAATCTTAGTTGTGTATGAAGCTTCTAGCGAAGTCAGAAATTCGATTGTCATCGCAACAATTATTGTATGCTTAGTATTTTTACCACTTTTTAGTATGGGCGGCATTGAAGGTAAATTATTTATTCCATTGGGTGTTGCATATATTATTTCATTGCTCGCTTCGATGGTTGTTTCGTTAACAGTAACACCAGTTTTGTGTTCTTACCTTTTAACCAGAGGTCAACTTCTTGAACATAAAGACGGAGCTCTGGTTAAATTTCTTAAAAAAATAGACACTCATATTTTAAATAAATCATTAAAACATCCCAAGATTATTATTGGTATTGTGTCGGTATTATTTTTTGCAGCAGTGAGTCTGTCATTTACGTTTGGTCGTGATTTCTTACCAAAATTTAACGAAGGCACAGCGACAATTTCAATGATGGCTGCACCTGGAATTTCATTAGATGAATCAAATAAATTAGGAAATATTGCAGAAAATTTAATTTTAAAATCTGCAGAAGTAAAATCAGTTTCTCGCCGAACGGGTCGTGCAGAACAAGACGAACACGCCGAAGGTGTGCATTCTTCGGAAATTGACGTTGATTTTAAAGAAGCAGGGCGACCTCGAGAAATTGTTTTGGCAGAAATCAGAGAAAATTTAAAAACAATTGAAGGTGTTTTTATCAACGTTGGTCAGCCTATATCACATAGGCTCGATCATTTGCTGTCAGGAGTTCGTGCACAGATTGCGATTAAAGTTTTTGGTCCGGATCTTGCGACACTCAGAGCAAAAGGTGCTGAAATTCAAAAAGCCATCGAAGGCACAGCAGGACTTGTTGATTTGCAAACAGAACAACAAGTGTTGATTCCACAAGTTAAAATTCAATTGCTTCGCGAAGAAGCCGCGAAATATGGAATCGTCGTCGGAGATTTAGCACGACTTATGGAAAAAGCTTTGCAAGGCGAAGTCGTTGGTCAAATTTTAGAAGGCCAAAAAAATATTGATGTACTGATGCGCTTTGATGAAAAATCCAGATCAGATTTGGATTTAATAAAAAATACGCCAATCAAAACAATGCCCGATGGAACAAAAATCACAGTTGAAAAAATTGCTGATGTTTTTGAATCAACGGGACCTAATATTGTAAATCGTGAAAATGCACAAAGACGTATTGTGGTTCTGGCAAATTCTTCGGGACGTGATCTGGATAGTTTGGTCCGAGATATTCAATCACAAATAAATATCAAAGTACAAATGCCCGAAGGCTATTTTATTTCCTACGGCGGCCAATTTGAAAGCCAACAAAAAGCCGCAAAGCTTATGACTTTTTTAGCCGTGCTTGCGATTTTAGGAATTTTTATTGTTCTGTACATGCATTTTAAATCCACGTTTATTTCAATTCAAGTGATGTTGAATATTCCGATGGCTTTTATTGGTGGAATCATAGGAATTTATTTAACAAATCAAACAATTTCAGTCGCAAGCCTTGTGGCGTTTGTAACATTGTGTGGAATTGCATCCAGAAATGGAATCATGATGATTTCGCACTATCTGCATTTAATGAAACACGAAGGTGAACAATTTACTGAAAAAATGGTTATTCGTGGATCGTTGGAACGATTAGTTCCTGTATTAATGACGGCGCTAACGGCGATTTTAGGATTAATTCCATTGGCGTTAGCAGGTGGAACGCCTGGCAAAGAAATTCTGCATCCGGTGGCGGTGGTCATCGTAGGTGGATTAATCAGTTCCACATTATTAGATATGTTTGTAACTCCAGCGGTATTTTTTCATTTCGGAAAAAAGTCTGCTGAAGAAAGTATAAAACGAATGGAACAAAAAAATATTTTTGAAGGAGATCAAAATGTTTAAAAAAATAATATTATTTGCGGTGGTGTTAGTTTCAACGAGTTCATTTGCGCACGAAGGCCATGATCACGCCCCAGGTACAATTAAATCTAATCATGGTGGCGTCGTTAGAGCGGGTAAATTCATTAATCTTGAATATGTTGTTACAAATAATGAAGTTAAATTGTTTCCGCTCAGTCATGACGGAAAAGATTTAACTTCGATAGAAGTTAAACTGAGCGCAACGACGAAGCTGCCAAAAGGAAAATCTGAAGTCGTTAAAGTTGAATCAAAAGATGGTGCTTTTGTTGCAAAAGTCGATTTCAAAACTGCATATCGTGTTGAGATGACCGTAGATGCAGAAGTCAAAGGCCAAAAATCAAATTTTAAATTTCAAGTCGAAAAGTAGGTTTTGTGATTCGATATTTTTTTCTGACATTTGTTTTATTTTTTTCAAACAGCTTATTCGCTTTAGTTGGTCTGGATCAGTTCAGTCAAAATCTGTATCAAAAAAATCTAGATATCGTAGCACTTGAAAAAAATGTTGAATCCAAAGAATCCAGAACCTCAGCATCAAATTCAGCTTATTATCCAACGCTCAATGCTGTGGGTGGTTACGGGCAAAATAAAGCGGATGATTTGTTGCAAATGCAAAAAGGCTACACGGGTTATCTTGAAGGCCGGATGAATCTGTTTCGAGGTTTCAAAGATCAAACCGTCTCCAGACAAAATAAAATTGATTTTGAAATTTCAAAACTTGAACTGGAATCTAAAAAACGAGAGCTTCGTCTTGAGCTAACAGAGGCTGCTAGTGATATGGTGCTATTGCATAAATTACAAATTATATCAGACGAAGAATATAAAACCACTGAAACGCAAAAACAAATGGCTGCAAAAAAAGTAGCGGCTGGCTTAACGGGCTCAGTTGATAATTTAGAATTTGAACTGCGTGAAAGTGAAATTCAAATCGAACAAAGGCAAATGAATCAAAAACATCAAGAAGCACACCAAAAATTCGTAAAACTATACGGTATTGATTTTGATGATTCAAATTTCGAAAAATTAGAATTTTCAACAATTGAACAATTAACAAAACCTATATCTGATCTTAAAATTGATGATTTAACGCTTGAATATAAAAAAAATAATTTGATCAAAATTAAATCTGAACTTGAAAAATCAGAAATCAAAGCTGATTTTTTACCATCGCTGGATTTGTCGTACAGTTTTGGAAGGCTAACGCCGTCCGAAGATTCTCCATTCAAATTCAACGAATCAAAATATGCTGTACAATTAACAATACCATTGTTTTCAGGATTCGATACGTTTTATAAAACAAAAGCGGCCTCATTAAATATTCAATCTGCGGAAAAAATGAAGATACAGAAAATTCAAGAACTGAATTCAAAGTATCACATTTTGAAAAATAAAATGTCGGAACTGAGCTTGTTGTATTCGATCAACGAAAAAAAAATAATAAATACAAAAAAATATTTTGATCTAACCTTGGCTGAATACAAACGGGGTGTGAAGAACTCTCCAGATCTGGTCAGCGCGACAGACAGATTGTTTTCGACAAAAAAGAAAAAATTTGAACTTTTGAAAGATCTTGAAATTACACGTGTTCAGATTGAAAATTATAATTAACCCTTGCAGCTTTGACAAGACCCCGTGATCTGAATTGATCCATGTGTTTTGAAATTTGAAAAATCTTTGATTTGTTGATAGATAGTCATTTTAAATTTTTCAGGCAAATTAATTTCTTCGATGTTGTCGCAATCTTCGCAGACAAGATATAAATGGTGATCTTCTTTTTCTTGAAAATGTGTGCAAAACACAAAACCACCATCGCCGACGGAATGCACTAATCCAATTTCTTTAAATGCACTAATGATGCGATAAGCAGATACACGGTCAATTTTTGTTATTTTATTTGCGGCTAAATACAAGTCTGCAATTTTCAGTGGTTTGTTCGAAGTGATTAAGACCTTAAGCAGCGCAGCTCGACCTGTGGTTAATCGGAAACCAGCAGACGATATTTTTTGTTCGGCAGCGTTCATGATTGTTTGCAGTGCCATTGGTAATTCAGACGATATTTTTTTTGACATGATTGATTATAAATTGAATCGAATGACTTTCAAAGACTATCTTTAGGTCGAGGACAAATTATGACACACTTATGAATAAATAAAAATTTCTTGATTATCTATTTATAAATCAGCGATGCTTTTGTTATTGCAAATTAATTGCATTAAAAAATAAAGGAAATTTATATGAAAAAAGTAATCTCAATATTTATATTAGGTCTTTCCCTAAGTCTTGCTGCTGAATCTCATAAGCACAGCGAACATCGTGAACACGAAGCACACGTACATGGCGGAGCAACATTAAATATCGCTTTCGATCAACTTAAAGGAAAAATCGAGTTCAAAGGTGCTGCGGACGGTGTTATTGGTTTTGAACATGCTGCAAAGTCTGATCAAGACAAAAAAACCGTTGCTGATGCGATTTTAAAATTTGAAACAAACATTTCTACGATGGTGGTTTTTGATACAACACTAGGTTGTGTTGTATCAAAAGAACTTGTCGAAATTCAAGCCGAAGACCATGCTGACCATAAAGATGAAAAAAAATCGAATAAACACAAAGGACAACACTCGGATTTTATTGCGAATTTTAATGTTGTCTGTGCTAAATCTGTTTTGGGTTCAAAAATAACTTTTGATTTCACACCTTTTAAACGTATCAACGATTTGGATGTGACAATTTTAGTTGATGCAGTTCAAAAAACGACTGAGGTTAAAAAGAAGCCTGTGACATTAGAGATTAAGTAAGTCAGTCTAAATACACCATGAGCTGTGTACTTAAAAACATTCAATTCAGTTACCCGCATAAGTCTGCGGATAAAAAATCAGGAACTTCAAAAATTATTTTAGATATTCCTGATTTTTCAATTCAAAAAAATGAAAAAGTTTTTTTGTTTGGTCCCAGTGGTTGCGGAAAAACAACTTTTCTTGAAACAATAGCTGGCGTATTGGTTCCGCAAAGCGGAACATTATCTGTGTGTGGGACTGAAATTCAAAGCTTAAGTCCCGCAAAGCGCGACAAATTGCGCGCCGAAAAAATTGGTTATATTTTTCAAAATTTTAATTTAATTCCGTATTTAACAGTTCAAGAAAATATTACGCTACCTATAGAGTTGAATGGCAAAAATAAAACGACAAATGATCTGAATTTAATTTGTTCTGAACTGGGTATTGATTCTTTATTAAATAAAAATGTGACCGAATTATCTATTGGTCAACAGCAACGTGTGGCTGCGGCAAGAGCATTATTAGGAAAACCTGAATTGATTTTGGCCGACGAACCCACGTCAGCCTTAGATTTCGATCATCGTGAAAAATTTATTCAATTGTTATTTAAGCTTTCAAATAAATCACAGACAGCAATTTTATTTGTCAGCCATGATAAAACATTAGAAAAGTTATTTGATCGCTCTGTTTCATTGACCGATATTAACCGAGTTTATCGAAAATGATTTATTTAAAACTGGCTTTAAAATCATTACGTAACAGAATTTTTTCAAGTGCTTTAACTGTGATTTCAATTGCTTTGAGTGTGATGTTGCTTTTGGCTGTCGAAAGAACTAAACGCGCATCTGAAGAAGGCTTTACTCAATCGGTCAGTCAGGCCGATTTATTGGTCGGAGCAAGGACTGGACCGTTAAATTTAATTTTGTACACAGTTTTTAATATGGGAAGTGCATCAAATAATATTTCAATGCAAACCTATGAAGATATTCAAAAAAATCCAGCCGTTGAATGGACAATTCCCTATTCTTTGGGTGACGGACACAAGGGTTTTCGTGTCGTTGCTACAGATGAAAATTTTTATCAACATTATCGTTTTCGTGGCGATCAAAAAGTTGAATTTTTATCAGGCAAGCCAGCCTTGGATATTTGGGATGTGGTTGTTGGATCAGAAGTACAAAAAAAATTAAATTATAATTTAAATGATTCGATTGTTATTGCACACGGAGTAACGCGTGGTGAAGGCATTCAATTGCATGATGATAAACCCTTTAAAATTTCGGGAATTTTAAAACCAACAGGCACCGCCATTGATCAGACTGTTTATATTTCTTTGCTAGGTATGGAAGCCATTCATATCGATTGGAAAAATGGTTCTCAGCCGACCAAAGAAAATTCGACTCCGCAAGATCAAATGACCAAAGAATCTATAAAAATTGGTCAGATCACTTCGTTTTTTTTACGAACAAAATCGCGTATTCAAACCTTAAAATTACAACGCGACATTAATAATTATTCTGAAGAACCCTTGATGGCGATCATCCCCGGAGCAACGCTGTCTGATTTGTGGAGGGGGTTGAGCAATATTGAAACTGTTTTAAAAATTATTTCATTCATGGTTATGATTGTGGGTCTGTTTTCAATGCTCAGTACAATCTTGGCTGGCCTGAATGAACGTCGTCGCGAGATGTCGATTCTAAGATCGATTGGTGCTGGGCCCCTGCAATTATGTTTATTATTGGTTTTTGAAAGTGCATTTTTAACATTCATAGGATTAATGATTGGTCTGTTGATTGAATTAGCTGCTTTTTTTATTTTATCAGGCTGGCTGGAATCACAATTCGGTTTTTATGTGACAGGTGATTCAGTCACAAAAACTGAAATTTTGTATTTGCTATTGGTATTTATATTTGGAATTCTAATTGGGTTTATACCAGCCTACAGAGCCAGTCGCTTAGCCTTAAAAGATGGCCTGTCGGCCAGAATTTAATGAAGGGTTATAGATATGTATCATCGTTTTATTTTTTGTCTGATATTTATTTTTAATTCATGGGCTTATTCGTGCGCGGCTTGTTATGGTAAAGATTTAACTGATGAGAACAATTCAATAAATAAAATATACAAACAAAAATCAGATTTTTATTCAAACCAAAATTCGTCAGCTTCAGCGCTGACAAATAGTCAAACAAACACTCTGATTAACAAAAAACCAGTTTGTGATTTTTCAAAAGGCAACGATAACTGCAAACCTCAATTACCCTAAAACACGTCAAAGGTAAATTATGCTAAAATGGATTCTTATCGGAATTTTTTCTTTCACGGTCGCTGTCGGAGCTGGATTATATTTTTTCAAAGGTGGCTCTGGTGGGGGTGCAGCTACAGAAATTGACTGGCGATTGATGAGTGAGCTGGATTACTTAAATAATAAACCCACAGAAAAATTGCAGAAGGCGCATAATACGCGCGTGAAAATTCCGGGTTTTATGGTTCCACTTGAAGATAATCAACGCAAAGTCACAGAATTTTTATTAGTGCCCAGCCCACAAGCGTGTATTCATGTCCCAGCTCCTCCGCCGAATCAAATGGTCTATGTCAGAATGAAAAATGGTGTGCCCGCGGCCAATGGTCCGATTTGGGTTTACGGCGATTTTAAAATCTCGACACAAAAATCCCAATACGGTGAAGCGTCGTTTGAATTATCAGCAGATTTTGTTGAAGATTACAGATAATTTTAAAAATAATTTATTCAACGATTAGAAAACCAGAAATCATATCCATTGCGCAAGCAAAGCGAATTTTACCTTTTTCTAATACACCAATATCGACAGTCACTTCTTTATTTATGGGTAAATCTTTTTTGATTTTCTTTTCTGAGATTTTAATTTCAGTTGCGCACGTTGAATCTGTTTTTCTGATGACTTTTAAAATAACGTGAGTTCCGGGTTTCACACTCATTTTATTGGGCACAAAGCCCTTCTCTGTGACAGATAAATTGATGGTCTGGATTTTTTCTTTATCAGTCGCATTTGCAGTTAAAGTCATTAAGCATAAAATCAAAATTGTTAAAACATTTTTCATAAGAACTCCTTTAAAAAATTTGAGGTGCAACAAAAGCAAAGAAAAAACCAATGCTAAATATAAATACTGAAAAAAAATAAATAGTCCGACTTAATTTTCGTCCACTGATGCATGATTCTCGAAGCTTTGGATCAACAGGGCAAGGTGCATTTCTGCTGGACCACATTATAATGCCGTTCATCAAAAGCATAAAGCCTGCAAAAATAAAAACAACTATTTTATTTTCTGAAACCCAAATCAAACCTGGCACATGAGTCGCCAGTCCCGCCATCACGGCACCCAAACCAAGACTGACAAGCAATGCCGGCAAAGCACAACAAAGTAACGTGCCTGTTGAGCTGAACAGAGTTAAATAATTAATAAGTCCAGATTTTATTTTTATCATTTTGATTGTCCAAATTCAGTTTCATATCCAGCGTCTTTTAAAATTTCAGTGATTTTTTCGTTTGAAATTTTCTGACCATCTTTGAATTTAATTTTTACAAACTTATTTTGCAAACTGACTTCGATGCTTTCAACTTCTTTTTGCGCTTTAAATTGCTTTTCAATGCCTTGGGCACAAAAAGCACAGACCATTCCTTTGACGCCGACTTTTATTTCTTCGTTAGCAAAAGCTGAAGCGCTTATTAAACATAACGAAAGTAAAATAATTTTTTTCATAAAAATCCTTTGTTAAATATGTACCATGAAATTAAAAGCCATTGATCCATCGAAACCAGCTCCGATTTCCCATAAAACATTCTTCATAAAAAATCTTAAAAACTGAGTGCTTTGAATGGATTCGTTATTGTGTTTTTCAGTTTGAAGAATCAACCAGACGTTTAGATCACTGTAGTCAGCCAAGAATGGAGCGAAACCGATGCGTACTTTGGTGTGATTGTAATTTTTTTCTGGAATTAAAGTGTTTTGATCGTTATCACGATTTAAATACAGGTGCTCAGCATAGGTATAATATTTTCTATTTTCCCAATCGGCAACCACTTCGCCAAGTCGCACGCTATAATTGTTTGAATTAAATTTTTCATAGCCTGCGCCTGCGCTGAAATAAATATTTCCTTGTGAATCATCGTTATTCCAGCGTTTTAGTAAAAAATTAATTCTGGGGATATAAAATTCAGATTGTGAATCTCGTAAATAACTTGTGGCCACGGCAAACTTCGGTGTTAAAGAATAGGTCAGCAGTATTTCGTTCATTTTCGAATTATTATAAGACATGACTCCAAGGGCGTCTTTATACGAGACGGGATGTGCAAATAAGGTCTGTATCGAAAATAGGGTTAAAAATAATAAAATATGTTGCATCGAAGGGCTCCCTTGTTCTGGATCTACGTTTGAAATACGGATTTTGTGACACGTGTGTATTTGAATGTATGCGATATAAAAAATAGACTTAAATAGATGTCACAAATTGATTATTTGATCCGTAATCCTCTTTAAAGGAGCCAGATGCTTCAAAAAAACCTAACCGACGAAGAACTGATGGTCATGTATCAAAATGGGGCTGAAAATGCTTTCGCCGAGCTGTATTCTCGTCATTCATCAAAAATTTATGGTTTTTTAAAAAGCAGAATATATCAAGTGGAAAAAATCGCAGATATTTATCAAGAAGTTTTCATAAAAATGCATAGATCAAAACATTTGTATGATAAATCTTTTCCGGTTTTGCCTTGGATATTTACAATCACAAAATCTGTGATGATTGATGAAATCCGAAAAGACAAAAAATCTAAATTGATGGATGACAACAAAAATCTTGATCAGATTCCAGCTACAAATAATGATCCAGCGGAGATTGGCGATGCCACTTTGTTGATTCAAAAATTGCCTGATTCGCAAAAAACGGCTCTGCAGTTGCGATATGTTGATGACAAAACATTTGAAGAAATTTCTGAAATATTAAATACATCTTCTGAAAATGTCAGGCAAATTGTCAGCCGCGGAATTAAACGATTAAAAGAATTAATAAATAAAGATCGAGGTCAGTCATGAGCCGTATCAAAGACAATGAATGGTTGAACGAATACGAAGATTTTTTGAATGCAGAAAATGCCGAAATACCTTTGCAAATTAAAAATCAGGTTTTTAATAAAATTCAAAAATTAATGGTTTCGAATGCACTGATTGTTTTTTTTAAAATTTTAGGGATTCATATGGGTGTTGGATTTTTGTCATTATCAGTCTGTCATCAGTTTGGAATGAATCCATTTGACACCGAAAAATCATTGGCTGATTGGATGATGAGTGTTGGTGGCCATCATTTTTGTATGTTTGGTTGTGGTGTTTTATTTGTCAGTGTCAGTTTATTTGCAGCTGGATGTTTTTTGACAATGGAAGAAGTCAACGCCCTGAAGCGAACTGAATTTTTACAAACACTGTCGCTGGGAATAATTTCGCTAGGGTCATTTGCATTTTTCGGAGTCGATTTTGCGATCAGTATTGCGTTGATCTGGTTGATGGGTAGTCTTGTTGGTGGTTTTGTAGCGACGGAGGCTGTGTGGAAATTGAAAATGCTTAAACAGCAATCGAAATAAGTTTTCAGTTTGACTCTAAGGTTCCAAAAAAGTATTCATCCCCTTCGAAGCTGAGGGGCTGTTATGAAAAATGTTTTATTAATTCTAATTTGTTCGCTATCTGTATTTTCTTGTGTCAAAAAAAGTTCATACACAAATTTAAATACAAACATAAATTCAAAAAAATCTTCAAAAATTATCAACGGCACAGAAGTCACTCTTCAGGATGGTTTTGCTCAGCACATCGTGGGTATTTTTAAAAAAGGTGAAACGATGTGTACGGGAGTGTTGGTCTCAGAGAACACTTTAATCACGGCGGCTCATTGCGAAAGTGAATTCAGTCATGGAAAAATCAGTTTCGGTTTAAATATTAAAAAATATGAATTTCGTCCGATTACGACTTATAAAGTTCATGCAGATTACGACGAAAATGCCATCGGAATAGTTGATCATGCGACGAATGATATCGCTTTGGTGCAATTTTCAGGTGGTTTGCCGGCAGGTTTTGCTGCTGCTGAAATTTCTGATCAAGATTTAGTGCAAAAACAAATGTCTGTTATTATTGCGGGTTACGGACGTGATGAGGATAACAATTATGATTATTTAAAAAGTACAACGGTCAACGTTGTTGAAGCTGCAAATTATGAATTTCGTACTGACGAGAAAAAAACGGGTTCATGTGATGGTGATTCGGGTGGACCTGTGTTTTTTAAAAATACAGAAAATAAATTTATCTTAGTGGGTTCAGTATCGCGCGGAGATCCGCAATGTCATCAGTTCGGAGTTTATGAAAATATCACTTTTTATAAAACTTGGATCACTGAAACTTTGAATTCGTTCAATTCGAGTTCAAAAAAATAAGTCTTCGCGTAACGCATGTCATAAATTAAAATTCTGTTAAAATAGGCAATGCATAACAAAAACTTATACGTTGCCAAATCAATTGTAATCGAAACAACCTCAAATCAAATAAAATCAACAGCGGTTCCAATATGGGACTTTCAGTTCGTGACAGAATATTTCACTTTTTAGATGTCACATAAGTCATTGAAATTTTTATTTAATTTTTAACAGATTGTTTTTGTCAAAAGTTCCAAAATGGGTTGAAATTTTTCCATACAGACGAAAGTCACAATTTTGCGGATGCAAAATGAAATGTAAAGTCCAACTCAAGAAAGAGGGAATTTAAATGATCACAGCTATGAAGAAAACAATGAAGTTCATTTTAGCAGTCGGTTTGGTAACAGGTTTAACATCGGTTACAGCAAATGCTAAAAATAGATATTTAGTTATCTATAAAAGTCAGCAAGGTCATCAAGCTATGGAAAGCTTTATGCAACTTGAGTCTGCGCGTGGATACGGTTTTAAATCATCTTTAAAACATATTAACGGAATGGTTATTCAAACAACAAATATGAAGGTGATCGAGCAATTGCGTAATCATCCAGAGGTTGCCGTTGTTGAAGCCGAAATTTTTACTCCGTCTCCGAAGCCTGTGAATGGTTTTCAGATTTCTTCAGATGTTCCAGCAATTGATCCAATTATCACTTCACCGGTTGATCCAATCGTTACAGCTCCAACAGCTCCGATTTTTCAAGCTGGCGAAAAAACTCCTTGGGGAATTTTAGCTGTTAAAGCTCCGGATGCTTGGGCATTGGCTGATGGCGGTTCGCACGCACGTGTTTTAGTTTTAGATACAGGTATTGATAAAGATCACCCTGCATTGAAAGACAATTTTGAAAAAGGACAAAACTTTTTTGAAAGTGATACAGGTCCGAACCCAACAGATTATTTAGACAAAGAAGGTCACGGTTCACACTGCTCAGGAACAATCGCGGGAGCCTATAATCCAGCGACAGGTTTCACAGGTGTTGCTCCGAAAGCGAAATTATTAATGGGTCGTGTTTGCGGTGACTTAGGTTGCAGTAATATCGCGGTTGCCACTGGTATTAACTGGGGTGTTTCAGAAAAAGTTGACGTAATCAGTATGTCATTAGGTGGTCCATCGGCATCACCAGGTGAGCGTATGGCTGTTGCAAACGCTGAAAAAGGCGGAGTTGTTGTTGTTGCCGCTTCTGGTAATGACGGTACGCAATCAGTCAGTTACCCAGCACGTTTGCCGAATGTGATTTCAGTCGGCGCAATTAGTTCTGATTTGAAAAAGACTTCGTTTTCTCAATGGGGACCTGAACTTACAGTCACTGCACCAGGTGCGTCTGTATTGTCATCAATTCCTCGTGGTACGGGTCGTGATTCAATTGTTGATGTTGTCACTGCATCAGGAAAATTACGTATTAATTCTGCAGCATTCAGCGGAACAAAAGCGATTTCAATTCCTAAATTAGGAGAATTAGTTCCTGCAGGTATCGGCGAAGTTGCAGACTTTACAAATATCAATGTGACTGGAAAGTTTGCTTTAATCAGCCGTGGAAAAATTCCATTTTCTGAAAAAGTTGCAAATGCATTAAAAGCAGGTGCTACAGGCGCAGTGATTTATAACAATGCTGCGGGTTTAATGCAGGGTGCATTAACTCAAGATGGATCACAACTGGATGTTGCGGTTGTTATGATTGAACAAGCAGATGGTCAAAAACTTTTAGATTTAATTACTAAAGGCGAAAAGCCAGCTGCAGAAATTTCAACTGTACCTTCTGATTATGCATTATTTGATGGAACATCAATGGCGACTCCGCACGTTGCGGGTGTTGTGGCATTGATTCGTTCAACAAATAAAAAACTGACTCCTGCACAAGTTCGTATGATTTTGACAACGACAGCAATGCCGTTGGGACCAAACGATACAAATCAATATGGCGCAGGACTTGTTCAAGCGGACAAAGCAGTTAAAGCAGCTGCTGGATTATAAGTTAGATATTTACTTAAGATAAGTAAAAAAAGGCGATGTGAAAACATCGCCTTTTTTATTTTTTATTAAAGAAAAATTTAAAATAAAAACGACAACGTCGCTGAGATATCTTGAACGTCAACCTTGGTATAATAATTTTTAAGATCAGGTCCTAAATTAAAATTTGTTCCTGAAATTTCTTTGAATTGATGAACGTTATATTGAAAACCTAAACCTAATCTCGGTAACGGGAACGTCATCAGGCCGGCTTGAAAACCTTGCCCTTTAAATTTGTACCCTTGGAAGCTACTGTTGGATTGCAGTTCCAATTCATCAAAAACAACATAGCCTAAATATATTTTTAACAATCCCATCGCGTTCACTCCGATTTGTACAGAGCCCACTGTGTGCGAATAATCTGGTGGTATTGCAACAACCGGAGTTAAGTCGGCTTTGCCACTGGATCTGCTGCCCGCAAGATCGAAACTGATTCCGAAGGCATTTGTGAATCCCAATTTTAATCCGAACACGGGTGAATTTATTTTGATCTGCGATTCGACTTGCGAAAGATCGGTCAACTTCACAGTTTCTTGTCGATAACCTGCTGAAGGTTCGATGATAAATGTAGCGTAAGAAAAATTTGAAATGAATAAAACTGAAGTGATAAGAATTATTTTTTGTAACATAATTCTTGTTTTACACGATGAATAGTCGCGTCAGCCACTGTTAACACGAATTTGGTAAATTTTTCTAGACGAAAGTTTTGCTTAATCTAATCAGTTCCCTATTGATATTGAAATTGTCTGTTGAATGTCATTCTGTGACATGTCTGTGGTGTTGTGAATGACGGCAACGGCACCAACGCTGACAGAGACTGGTCCCAAGTGTGCGCCGACGCTGGCGCCGGCATAGGGATCATACGTTGTGGCATCGTTAAATGTGACGGGGGCAGAACCCGTTGTTGTTTCAATACGAACACTTTTTTTGGCTTGTCCACCGAGTCTGGCGGATGCAAATAAAATATCATTAAAATGATATTTCGAAGTGATGCCTAATTTTAATTTTTCATCCGTGGTTTCAATTTTTTGTGGTGCGACCAGAAAATTTTCGGTGTCATTGCCTTTAGTGTATTCAAGTTCGCCTGAAATGACATCTATACCTGCAGTTAAACGTGCTCCGTACATCATCCGTGTTGATGTGTGTGGTGTCGGCGTAGCCTTAAAAACTGTTTCATAACCTAATAATGGCGAAATTGTGTATTTGATTCCATTCGCGCTAACGGGTGCTTTTGCGAATGCAGATGAAGTTAAAAGTGGACTTAAAACTGACAAAGTGACTAAAAATATTTTTTTCATAATACACTCTTTTCTGTATGTTCAGATTAAATGTTCTTTTTCAGTGGGTCAATTGAGCCCCGACGTTGGATCAGAATAAGACAATGTCGTGTTGCTTATAAACCTGCGACGTATCGTAATAGATGTATGAATATGGCTGAGTATCAAAAAAAGAAAATTCAATTCCAAAATGAATTACCCAAATACAGAACTGTTTGCAGACAATGTTCACAGCCCAACTTCAGTTGTTTCTGTAGTCATGTAAAATCGTTTGATTCAAATATCAGTTTTGTGATTTTGATTCATCCGATCGAAGCGGTCAGACGAATTGCAAC
>CANBND010000026.1 GCA_947370945.1 Pseudobdellovibrionaceae bacterium
ATTGCACTTTCGTCATACACAGCATTTGCTGAACCTTATAAAACAGCTGATGGTTTCGATAAAATTAAAACCAACGTTGAAAATTCAAAATTGAACAAAGTTGAATACGATAAAAATTTAAATACAGTGAATGGCAACATCGCTGAAATTACCAAAGCCAAAACAACTGTCGTTAAACAAAAAGAATCCGTCAGTGGTGAAATTGTACAAAATAATGAATCACTTAAAAAAGTTATTCTGCAAGAACGAGAAATTAACCAACTGATCGCGACCGAAAAAGAAAAACTGGCCGTTGAAACTAAACAGCTTGAACAACTTGAAAAACTAGCTGCACAAATTAAACAAAATCAAGAACAACGAAATTCTTTAATCGCCGATTACCAATCACAATTAACAATCAACCAAGACGAGAAAAAAGCATGGAAAGGCCGCGAAACTGAATTGCGCGCCCAAGAAGGCAAAACAATTCAAGCCTTGCGTGGCCTTGCCAGTGATGAAACAAATTGGAAGAACAAACAGAAGGGCTACGAAATCGAAGTTAAACGCTGGTCTGCAGAAAGCGAAAAACAACAAAAGATTTTTGATACGTATCAGGGTTTAAAAGAAGCTAAATAATTTTTAATGAGTTACATTTTTTAAAATTAACTTAATTCAACTATTGCCTTCTAAATTGATATACGACAAAATTTATCGTATATCAATTTAGAAGGCATACTTCATTCACCAAAGTACATATGAATAAAAATAACCGAAAAAATAAACAAGTTAAAACTTCAAAAAACAATTCCAAAGCTGCTAAATCTAAAAACAGTTTAATTGTTAAAAAAACATCATTCTATCAAGATCAAAACATTTTATACGATACAATTTTTGCAGAATGGTTTTTAAATGACGATGATGATCTCTAGATACATCCTACCGTTTTAAAATCCGATCTGCTAATCTTTGAATTTCAGAAATTTTTAATAAATAAGCCGCAAAAACGAAAACAACAAGGCTGACAACTGCTGCAATCATCAACCCTGCCAGTAATACAAAAAATCCCGACGAAAAATATTCGGCCAAATACCCGCTGACCACATAAAAACTGAGCGCAGAGAAATACACCGCAATGCCTACAATACAAAATTTAAAAACATTAAAAATAAATGCGCCATATTCAAATTTAGAAATAAAAATTTGATAACAAAATAATAAACACGACATATTTAAAGTCGCACTAAAAATTGTCGACATCATCAACCCGCGTACTGAAAAATGTGAAATTAAAATTGGCGCTAAAATCAAATGCATCACCAGCGCAGCGGCTGAGGCTGCCATTGGAAACCACGTGTTTTTCACTGCATAATAGGCCGGAGTCAAAACACGTATTCCACTTACAAAAATCATGATCCAACAATATGTTTTTAAAATTTCAGCCGAAACCAAAACATCTTCGGCTGAAAATTTACCGCGACCGAACAGCATTTGAATAATGGGTTCTGCCAAGGCATACAAACCTGCAGCCGCGGCAATAGAAACAAATAAATTTAATTCTAAATAACGGCGCGATGTTTGTGCCATTTCAGTTTTATTATTAGTGCTCCATAACTTTGATAAGGCCGGCAACAAAGCCGTCCCTAAACTGACAGAAATTAATGACAATGGTAATTCAATCAAGCGATCGATATAATTAATAAATGAAATTGTGCCCTCATGAAAACTCGATGAAAATCTGACATTCACAATGGTCATAAATTGCAACAGACCCGTGCCGATGATTCCCGGAATCATTTTTTTAAAAACTGTGAGTGTATCTTTATTTTTAAAATCGATATCTAATTTCGGAAAATACCCAGATTTGACAAGTGACGGAATTAAAACAGCCGCTTGTAAAATACCACCGATAACTACACCCCACGCCAGCTGATCGCCGTGTTTTGCAAAGTCATCACTCATCCATGTGCGTGGCCACAAAGTTGAAATCACCATCGCTAAATTCCAAAATGTAGGAGCAATCGCAGGCCAAAAAAATTGCCCCAAAGAATTTAAAATTCCCATGAAAAAGGCAAACGATGAAATAAAGAATATAAATAAAAACATGATTTTTGATAAATGAACTGTCAGTTGATATTTTTCGACATCAGCAATGTATTTGGGGTCCAGCGCAAATTGCAAAAAAACTTCAGGAAACAAAACGCCCAACGTTGTTAAAATCGCCAGGACCATTAATAAAATTGTATATAATGAATTCACCAAATTTTGTGAACGCACTTTGGATTCACGATCAGCATCAATAAAAACAGGAATAAAACTGACTGATAACGACCCTTCGCCCAAAAGCCGACGGAACAAATTGGGCATACGAAAAGCCACATTCCAAGCATCTGTGATGTGTTTATCGAAAAGTGCAGCGAAGAGGCTTTCTCGAGCCAAACCCAAGATTCGGCTGGCCATAGTACCAAATGCCATTTTTAAGGCATTTTTTAAAATACCAGAGGATTGATTCTGCGCTTGCCTGCCAGAACTGGGTGTGTTAACTAAATGATCTTGTTCTGATTTATCAGACATTATACCGGACATTATTCTTGGAGGATATACCTTGGCACAACATAAGTCAGCAGCTAAAAGAGCTCGTCAATCTGTTAAAAAAAACGCTATCAACACTGCACGTAAATCAAAAGTTCGTACAGGCGAAAAAACTTTGTTAAAAGCAATTAAAGATAAAGATGCTAAAGCCGTAAAAACTTTATTATCAGCATACACAAGCCAAATGATGAAAGCCGCACAAAAAGGCGTGTTTCCAAAAGCAAACGCAACTCGCAAAATCGGCCGTTTATCGGCAGCTGTTCACAAAGCTTTTGGTTCTAAATAATTAAAAAATTCTATTTTAAATAGCTTCTATTTAATTCGATTTTTGTTCATTCAATGACATCCGAGCCACATAAGCTCGGATTTGTCGTTTTAAAGACAAACTCATATTTAAAAAGTGTACTCCGTACAAAACGACTCCATCAGTTCGTGGCGCAGCACTTCTGACTGATGTTTGTAGACTAAAAAAATCACCCTCTGGTACAAAAAAATTAACAACAACATTTTGTTCAATCGACAGACTTTCATTGGATTCAAATGACAATCCACCCTCGCCGATTTCAACTCCCATCACAACACGCGAATTGCCATGGCATAAATACGCAACAGGTTTTTTAAAAAGTTTTCGGGGGTATTTTCTTTGTGGAATTTCAACTGAATCTTTGTTTTGCATAACTGCTTATCGGTAAAATCATTTATAAAATGAACACAACCGATGACCTAAGACTTAAGTCTTGTGCTTTATGTTTTTTTACGTTGAAATTGTCATATGAAAAAAATATCTTTAGCCCTTATCACTTTCGCATCTGCAGCAATGTTGATCTTAACAAGCTGTCAATCCACTGAAACTGCACAGCCAAATACAGCTAGCGCAACACCAGCACTTGCTAAACCCAAATATATTCGTACCGAAGACACTTCGAAAGAATCACAATTAAATATCCCCTACCGCACATTTGACACTTCAAAAACAGTCACAACATTTGGCTTTGGGTCGTGCAATGATCAAAACGAAGCGCAACCTCTTTGGAAATTAATCTTAAATAAAAAATTCGATTTGTTTTTAATGATGGGCGACAATGTGTATGCTTCTCGAAAAGAAACCAAGCCCATTATTGACCAATATATCATTTTAAATAAACAAATTGATTATAAAAAATTACGTGAAACGACTCCATTTTTAGCCACATGGGACGATCATGATTTTGGTGTCAACGATGGCGGCGCTGACAATCCCGAAAAAGACGAAGCTCGAAAAGTTTATTTGAATTACTGGAGCTATTTAAAATCGTCTTTACCCAAAAATCAAAAAGCAATTTATCACAGCCGTATCGTTGGATCAAAAAAGCAACGGGTGCAATTTATTATGTTGGATACTCGCTGGGACAGATCACCTTTAGTGAAAAATCCAGATTATAATCCCGAAGATAAAACACAAACTGGTCTGCCGAAAATTTATTTACCTAGTACAGATCCTACAGCACGAGTTTTAAGTGATGAACAATGGCAGTGGCTTGAATCCGAATTTAAAAAACCAGCAGAGCTTCGTATTTTAGTTTCATCGATTCAACTTATTGCAAATGACCATTATTTTGAACGTTGGGGTAATTTTCCGCTTGAGCGCGAACGTTTTTTTAAATTAGTACAAAAAGAAAAAATTAAAAATCTGGTCATCTTATCTGGTGATCGTCATGCAGCATCCATTGCAAAATATGACACACCAAAGAACGGTCCAATTTATGATATTACGTCGAGCGGTTTAAACAAAGCTTCACGCGCGACCGCACCAGAAGTCGATGTGACATACACAGCACCCTCGTTTTTAAAGATCAATTACGGCCAAGCACAAATTGATTGGAGCAAAAAAACTGTTCAATTTGATATTGTTGATGCTGATGATAAAATTCAGCTGTCGCAGGCTGTGAAGTTTTAATTCACTTGGATTGTCTCATTTTGAGAAAATTTTATTTTAGACCTGAGCCGACCGATAATTAAATGTGCAGTTTGTATTTTTAATATTATTTTTTATATCCAGCGTTTCGAGCGCTTCAGAAATTTATGAAAAAATTTCTGATTTATTTAATTTAACAACATGTTCGGATTCAAATGCAGTTAATTCAAAATCGTCGTGTCAGCTTAAGAACTCTAGCTTGCACAATTCGTCTGATTTAAAATCAATTTCACAAAATCAATTTTATAATGATTTATCCATTTCAGAAATCGAACGATTGAATTGTTCAAAATCAAAAGCACAAAGCTTACAAAAACCCGAAAACTTATCCGCACTCAAAGATAAAATCGCAGAATTTACTCCGCTGTTGAAAAAAATACGCCGCGACAAGATGGATTTGATCATTAAAAAACAACTATTGAACGGCAAAATTCCAAAAAGCGTACCGCCTAAACCGGGGACCATCGAATATCAACGCAAAGCCGAATACGATGATCGCAACGAAGAAATAAAATCACTGATGGCCTTAGAAGAAATGATGATCAGTCAAATTCCTTTTTCTGAATCAGCTCCGATCAGGGATTTGATCGATGATGCAGCCTCTGCAAATGGTGTCGTCAGCGAGGCAAACATCAGTGAAAAACTTAAAAAATTAGATACACTGTTAAATCATTCAGTGTCTAAAATTCAAGACACGCAAAAAATAAAACCCAATTTTGATCTGTCGACCGACCAAAAAATTGCATTAGGTACAGATGATTTTTTAATTTCACAAATGATTTCAAAAAATCCCGAAAATATTTCTGAAATTAAAAGCTTACAGTGCTCATCACAAAAAATTAAAAACGGACAAATGTTAACAAGTGCCGCAGGCACAGCTGCAAGCTTTTTAATACCCGTGGGTTTAGCTTCTGCGGGTCGTGTTGCATTTTTAATGCGTGCGCCAATGTTAGCGCAAAAATTTACACAAATTTCCCGCGTGGCCGGATACAGCAGTATGATGATCGGTAATGCCATGGGCGCAGAACATGTTTATAAAACGTGTACAAAAAATGGCGATGCCAAAGTGATTTCCAAAACAAACGCAGACCCTATCAGTTCAACAAATCAATGTGATTATTCTTCACAAACTTTGACTTCAGATTTTAGTTTAAGTTCTTGTATTATGAATGCCACGCTATTGATTTTGCCAAATGCAGGGGCGTTCATGGCAAAAAAAATTGCGGACCGAAACAGTTTTTTATCAAAATATATTTCAGATATTCAAGATCTTCCCTCTCTCAAAAAAATGTCTAAAGAAGATAAAGAAATCTTTCTGCGCTCGGCCAGTTCTATGACAAATGCAGAACGTAAGGCTGCGACTTCAATTTTAGCAGAACGTAAACTTTCGCAAGTTGAAAAAGATGCACTTTTACAAGCGCACGCACTGGGTTCTGAAAAGGGATATTTTCAATTTACACCTGAAGAACTAAGGGCCAAGCTTAAAATTTTACAAGGTGCGGGTTTTTCAGCTGATGAATCGGATCTGATTTTACGAAGTGGTTTAGCCGGTCAAATTGCTAAAACTGGAAAAACGACACAGACTGTTTCACAAGTCGTCGAAGGCCTGACCGATTCTGCAAATAAATCCAGATTGTTGGCCGAATTAAAATCAAATTCTGTCAAACCAGATATCGCCGTCTCAACAGATTTATTCAAAAAATCCACGAACCAATATCTGAAAGAAATTCAAGCTCAAGGCAGCGCCCCCAGCGCCCGACAGTATTCAGAAATCGAATATGTTTCTGCGCGTTGGGCTTCACAAAGCAAAGACCCCCAAGAAATAGCCGCCGCAACAAAAGCCTATACTGATGCCGTCGAAAAAAGATTTCGTCTGGAAAAAATGCAAGGTAACGGCGAAAATGTTCAGGCCTATATTCAAATGTTACAATCAGACCCCGGTCGAGGCTTGCATGCGGAGGCAAGCCGTTGGAAAGTTGATGCGATCAAAAAATATTACAATTCAAAAGGCTGGAATTTACGATAATTATTCTTTCGGCGGCGGAGTTAACCACCCCTTACGCCCAACATAGGTTAACAACCCACCACAAATCAAAATCATAAATCCGACCGCATACCAAAATCCATTATGGTCTTTCAATAACGGAATATGTTCAAAATTCATTCCGTACAATCCAGCTAAAAAATTTAGCGGCAAAAAGAAAATCGACAATACAGTCAATACACGAACAATTTCATTCGTTCGAAACGAAGCCTCGTTGGTTCTTTGCGATTCTATCGACATGTGCAGATTTAATAATCCCTGCACATTTTCAAAAATATCATCCGCATAAAATAAACAGCGATCCAGTTTGTCTTTCGTCCCTTGTAATAAACCCAGTGGACAATCTCCTTTTATTATTAATTTCGCCATAACATCCAAAGTAAATTTAATGACTTTTTTATAGGCCGATGCTTTTCGTTTAATGTAATAACCTTCTTGTAATAATGTTTTTGTTTTTTTTGAATGAAATATTTTTTCTTCAAAAATTTCCATTTTCAACTCGAGCTCGGTCAGTGGCTGATCAAAACTGATGGCGACTTGTTCAAAAAAAAGTGTCAACACATGAAAACTCGTTGTCTGATCTTTAGGTAATGTTCTGGCTTTTTTACTAACCGCATCGATTTGTGAGAGCTGCACCCGATGAATACTGGTTAAATGATTTTGATTTATAAACAGGGCAACTTTCGTTGTTAGCTCTTGAACTGTATCTGCATTTAATTTTGAATCCGGCTCTGGAAATCTTAAAATAACAAATTGCGTCGTTCCGTAAGTTTCAATATGCGGCAAATAATCAGGATCCAAGCAATTCATAAATAATTTTTTTGAAAGGCCATATTTAATTGCCAAAGACTCTAAAATTTCTTTCGAGGGTGCCACGACATCAGTCCAGCTGAACTGATCAAGTGTTAAGTCTGTTTGATTCATGACATTATACTACAAAAAGTTTGCGAACTTGCAAGTCTTCGAGTCTCATAGAAATCAAATTAATAACTGTGTTTAACGACCCGAATAACACCATAGATGTTATCTATAGTTAGTTGATTAGGCATAGGTTTTAACTTATTCTAATTTTAACAAAATAAACAACTTATACAAAGGAGTATATATGTTAGGTATCGGACAAAAGTTCCCAACGTTCTCAATGCAGGCTTGTGTGTCTTTAGAAAAAGGCAAAGAATTTAAAACAGTGACAAACACAGATATGAAAGGTTCTTGGTCAGTATTTTTCTTTTGGCCTTTGGATTTCACATTCGTATGCCCGACTGAATTAGCTGAATTCAACAAAGAAATGAAAAATTTCAAAGCTCGCGATACAAAAGTATTTGGCGTATCTTGTGATTCTCATTTCGTACACGCAGCATGGAGAACTCATCACGCTGATCTTACAAACTTAGAATACCCAATGTTAGCTGACGTTAAAAAAGAATTAACTGGCGCATTAGGCGTGTTACACCCGACTGAGCAAATTCCTTTACGTGCAACGTACATTGTTGACCCAGAAGGTATCGTTCAATGGGTTTCCGTAAATGGATTAAACGTTGGCCGTAACGTGAAAGAAATTTTACGCACGATCGATGCTTTACAAACTGATGAGCTTTGCCCATGTAACTGGGAAAAAGGTCAAAAAACTATTAACGGTTAATTTGTCTTGATAATTCAAAAAATTAAATAGCTTCAGTTTTTTAATTAAGCCTTAAAACTTACAATTAAATTGAAGCTATTTTTTTATCTAAAAAAAGGAGACTTTATGTCTATGTCTGAAAAAATTGATGCATTCATTGAAACTCAATTCGGAAGTTCTGAAACTTCGGTGTTTCGCGATCTGACTTTGAACTTTAAAAAAATTATGGAAGATTCCCCGCTTGATCCTACAGAGCGATTTATGAATGCCTTAGCCATCGGGAAAACTTTGGATTGGACAGCACTTGTTACTTTTGCATCGAATGAATTAAAAGAACTGGGTCTTGAAGACGCACAAATTCAAGAATGCAAAGAATCTGCAGCGATCATGGGAATGTTAAATACGTATTACAAATTCAAAGGCTTTTTATCGGCTGAAGTACTGGCTGACACCGCATACCAACGCGCAGGTCTGCGTATGAATTCATTATCAAAACCCGTCAATGGCAAAGAAAAATTTGAAATGATGGCAATGAGTGTCTCTGTTGTAAATGGTTGCCCAACGTGTGTGTCATCGCACGAAAAAGCATTAACTGATATTGGCGTCAGTCGTGATAAAATTCATGATTTGGCCCGATTAGCCGCTGTGACAAAGGGATTGTCTGGGTTGCTGTAAATCGAAATTGTGATAGAGTATTTCTAACAATAAGGAATACTCTATCATGCAAAATTCAACGTCGCCCACCCGCCAATATTTAAAAAATTACGTCGCTCCTTCTTTTGAAATAAAAAATGTAAATTTACATTTTAATTTGCACGAAACAGCAACGATCGTGACTTCAAAGATTCAATTTAAAAAATTAACGACAGATTCAGATTTAATTTTAAACGGCGAAAATTTAAAATTAATTTCAATTCAATTGAACGAGAAAATGCTGGCGACGGCAGATTACGAAACCACCGATGAACATTTAACAATTTTTAATGTACCCACAGAATTTCAACTGCAAATTCAAGTCGAAGTAAATCCAACAGAAAATAAATCTTGCGAAGGTTTGTATTTAAGCAATGGAATTTTCTGTACCCAGTGCGAAGCTGAAAGCTTCAGAAAAATTACCTATTTTCTGGATCGCCCCGATGTCATGACAAAATACACTGTCGAAATCGAAGCTGATCAAAAAAAATATCCGCAGCTTTTATCGAATGGTGATTTGATCGAACAGAAAACTTTGACCAACGGTAAACATTACGCGAAATGGAACGACCCCTTCAAAAAACCAAGTTATTTATTTGCACTTGTTGCCGGCGACATGGGAATCGTCCGTGATACATTCACAACAAAATCTGGAAAAAAAGTTGAACTGTCTGTTTATGCTCCACACGGAAAACAAGAACGCTGTCATCACGCGATGATATCATTAAAAAAATCAATGAAATGGGACGAAGACCGTTTCGGCCTTGAATATGATTTGGGTCAATACATGATCGTGTCAATTGATGATTTCAATATGGGCGCCATGGAAAATAAAGGTTTGAATGTTTTTAATTCGCGCCTGGTATTGGCCGATCAAAAAACTGCAACCGATAATGATTTTAATATGATTGAATCTGTCGTGGGTCATGAATATTTTCATAACTGGACTGGCAATCGTGTCACCTGCAGAAATTGGTTTGAATTGTCACTGAAAGAAGGCCTGACTGTTTTTCGCGATCAAGAATTTTCAGCCGATATGAATTCTAGGTCAGTTCAAAGAATTAAAGACGTGGATTCATTACGCAGTCGTCAATACACCGAAGACGCAGGACCAAATTCGCACCCCGTGCGACCCGAATCATGTCTGGCCGTTGATAATTTTTATACCGCAACAATTTATGAAAAAGGTGCCGAAGTTATTCGAATGATGCAAACAATTGTTGGTCGTGATGGGTTTCGTCGCGGCATGGATGAATATTTTAAACGTCACGATGGACAAGCTGTAACGATTGATGATTTCGCAGCTGCGATTAGCGAGCCAAATAAGGTGGATTTCACACAATTTAAATTATGGTACTCACAAGCTGGAACCCCTATTGTCGATGTTCAAGAAAAATTTGAGAATAACAAATTTACATTAACACTGACTCAAAATTTTTCTGATCTTGAAAACCAAAAAAACAATCACCCGTTTTTTATTCCGTTGAAAATGGGATTGCTGGATTCAGGCGGCGCTGAAATTCATTCAGAGCTTTTGATTTTAAAAGAAAAAACTCAAACATGGACTTTCTCCGTGACTGAAAAACCAGTCTTATCGTTGAATCGTGATTTTTCTGCGCCCATTAAATTAAAGGCCACTGTGACAAATGCAGATTTATTACATCTGATTAAATATGACACTGATGAATTTAATCGCCGTGAAGCTTGTCAAAAAATGCTTTTAGATCAAGTTCAAAAATTAATTTTAGATTTTACAAATAAAAAAACCTTAATTGCTAACCCTGAAATTATTGAGGCGTTGGGTTTTGTCCTCAACGACACAACAATTGATGCGCAATTTAAATCCTTAATACTATCAATGCCTGACGACAAAATTTTAGCGCAAGAAGAATCCATTTTAAATCCACAGGCTTTTCACGCTGCAAAAAACACGCTGATTGTTGCCTTTGTTGCACAATTCGAAAAAGAATTACTTTCGATTTACAAATCACATCATTCAAAAAATAGTACTGGCGATCGTGCGTTGAAAAATTTATTGCTTCAGTATTTGGTCACGGCCGAATCTGCAGAGGGTTTGATGTTGTGTGAAAAACAATATCAAACGGCAAATAACATGACCGATTCAATTTATGCGCTGATGATATTGTGTGATTCAAAATCGTCGCAAAAAAACAATGCCATAGCTGATTTTTATCAAAAATGGAACTCAGACAGTGTCGTATTTAACAAATGGCTGGCTGCACAGGCTTCGTCACGAAATTCGGATACTTTTGATATTGTTAAAAAATGTTGCGATGTCACAGGATTTGATAAAAACAATCCCAACAACCTGTACAGCCTTCATAACGTGTTTGCCGCAAATTATTTAATGTTTCACACAGACAAGCACCCAACTTATGCGTGGTACTGTTCAGAAATTTTACGCATCGACGCCGTCAATCCACAAGTTGGCGCCAGATTAGCCGGTGCATTTAATTTTACAAAAAAATTACCAGAAAATTTAAAAGCTTTGGCTCAAACTGAAATTTCTAAGTTATTAAAACAAGAAAAGCTTTCGAAGAACGTTCGAGAGCTTTTAGAGAAATGCGTTTAAGTTATTAAATGAATTAAAAACTAAAACTGAGTACGGCATTGTTTTAAAAATTCAATGCGCGTTTCAGATTTGGCTTTGAAATCGCCGCGTAAATCTGATGTTGTCGTCGTACTGTGGGTGTCTTGGATACCGCGCGAAATCACACAGTAATGTTTAGCATTGATATGAACTCCAACGTGTTTTGTCTCTAAAATATATTCCAGACAATCTGCGATTTGCTTTGTCAGACGCTCTTGAACCTGTGGTCTGCGGCAGAAGTAATCGACGATGCGATTTAATTTCGAAAGCCCAATGACCTTTTGATTTGGAATATAAGCAATCGTTGCAAAACCATCGATCGGCTGAAAATGATGTTCACAGGTCGACATGACTTCGATATTTTGCACGCAAACCATTTGATCATACTGCATTTTGTTTTCAATGACAGTGATCTTTGGGAAATTTTTGTGATCAAGACCACTGAAAACTTCGTTCACATACATTTTGGCCATACGTTTCGGTGTTTCAGATAAACTATCGTCAGTTAAGTCCAGACCTAGCACCGTCATAATTTCTGCGAAATGAGATTTTATTTTTTCAATTTTCTGATCATTTGATAATTTATTATCAAACGTTGGCGATGTACGAACATGATTTAAAATTTCAAGGGCTTTTTTTTCAGATTCATTTGAGCTCATATTTTACGTCCTTATTTATATCTGACAATACAATAACTTAAAATTTAACACTATAAAAATTGATCGATTTGTTGATTTACATTTTCAAATAAATCTTCGATGCGCTGACTGCTGCGTCCTCGCAGACCTTCACTGACAATAATCTGATTCTTTACAGGCTTCATTTCAGTATTGCTATCCCAAATTGACCACGATGTGTCCCAAACATAAATATTTTCCGGATGCAAGTTCAGCGAGGCCGATGATACGTCAAAAATATTTTCGGCGATCCAAAAACTAATACGCTCAATCTCTTTGGGGAAATGATCGTGATCTGGATCGCCAGACAGTGTCACATATGTCAGATCTTTAATTTGTCGCACAACACATACAAAACTGTCTTTGTTTTTTTGTCTGTATTTATTTGAATTAATTTTTAAACCTAATTTCTGATGCTGAACAATTGCACGAATAGTCCGTTCAGATTTTAATCCATTTTTAATATCGTTAAACTGACCGCCCGTAATTTCTGACAGATGAGTCGTGGGCAAAGCCAATAATATTCGCTTGGTCGAATAAACTTTATCAGATTTTTGTGTTGAAAAAGTTAACTTGAATCGATTCGATTGTTGGTCAACGCGCAATAATTTGTGATTTAATCGCAATTGTTGATTTGGTAAAACGCCACCAATTCTTTCGGTCATATGTTGAACAAAATGAGCCGTCCCATTTTTAAATATCCAGCTTTTAGAATCAATTTTTTCTGTTTTTAAATTTAAATCTTTGGCCAAAGCCAAAATGTTTTTATCCGTATTTAAAAATTCAAAGGCGCCATATTCAACACCTTGATCGGAGGTGATTTTACCACCGATACGATGAGCAGCTTCAAAGATTCGGTATGGGATTTTTCGTTTTTTAAGCTGATAGGCAGCATATAGTCCACTGATTCCGCCGCCAACAATGACAACTTGTTCTGATAGATCACTTTGATCGGTTATCAAATATTCATCCATTGTTGAACAGCCTTGTAGCGCGCCAAACGAACTGACGAGCGACATCGACAGGCAGGCTGTGCCTGCAGAATAGAGTGAAATATTTTTGATGAATTTTCGGCGGTTTTGCCTACTGTTCTGCATTTGAATATGCTAGCTTGTTTTCATGTTTGGCACAATAAATCTTGAGCCCTATTTTGAAAAAATTCAGTCAGACGGATGGGCACTGTTGCCATTCGATCAAGAGCAATGCAATCAGCTTCATAATGAAGTTTTAAGGCGTGAAACTCTTAATAATTTACAACAAGGTTCCCTTGCCAATTCCTTGACAAACCATACCCTACGAAACGATTTTGTATCTTGGATCAATTTTGATACACAGCTGGTCACTGAAATAAAATTAATACAAGCGTTGACTGATTTGCAATTCGCCTTAAAAAATTATTTCAGACTCAGTCTGGATCATTTTGAATTGCACTATGCCAAATACCCTATCGGGCATTTTTATAAAAAACATTCAGATCAAAAAGCGAACGATAACAAAAGATTATTTTCGTTCGTTATTTATCTAAATACCGACTGGCAAACACAAGACGGTGGCGAACTGTGTGGTTATAAAAAAAAATCAACTGAAGAAATTTTTCGAATACCACCCGCGATTGGAACAATGATCGTGTTCAAAAGCGAACTTGAACACGAGGTTTTCACTACACGACGGGATCGCTATTCAATAGCCGGTTGGATACGAACGGCATGACAACACAAAACTCGATAAAAAACTTTGAATCCCGCAAAGAATTAATTTTATTTATATTTCTGTCGCGGTGGCCATTTCGTCTTCTGATTATTGCTTTGGCAATGGTCTCTGCAGTAACAGGTTTATTGGTTCCATTTTTTCAAAAAATATTTGTTGAAAATTTGCAGCTGACAGATTTATTACTGTCAACCGGCCTGATGTTTATTTCATTAACGTGTTTGCAATTAACGAATTTTTTAGGTCACCGCGAAGCGCTGTTTTCGCAATCTGATTTAGGGCGATTTTTATATTCACACATTTTAAATTTAAAATCATTAAGTACACAAAAAACTGTGGGCGAAAAAGTCGCATTGTATACAACAGATATTCCAAGTGCGACAATGTGGTTGGAACAGACCGTTCCGTATTTTTTAACGACAGTGTTCCCATTAATATTGACGCCATTTTTTTTGCAGCGCTATTACGATTTACCATATAGTTTTTCGATTTTGTTATTATTTCTGCTTGTCACTCTGAATATTTTAATGGCGCGCAGACAATCTGTGTTTTTTTATAGGTTTAAAATACTGGCCGGTGAACGCATGGGTTTAGTGAATGAGTGGATTCAAAATATCAAATCATTAAAAATTTTAAATTGGATCAATGCGTTTGAGTCTAAAATTTTGAAAAAGCGAAAAGAAGAAACTCATAATCGAATTTTAATGGTTACAAATGGTCAAATCATGAATTCATTTTCAGCCAGCATAACGTTTTGGCTAAACCTGTTTGTCTTGATTTTTATTCTATACACGAACAGCCAACACTTGGATAAATCACAGCTGCTCATTTTACTATGGGTGATGGGTATTTTTTTAGCTCGTCCACTGAGGCAATTGCCGTGGTTACTGACAATGATGTTCGATGCCCTGACGTCAGTGAACAGATTGTATGATTATTACAAATTGAAAAATATCGATAGTGTTTTTCAAACAACAAAGCAAATGCATTCAAATACAGTTTTAGAAATTAAAAATTTGAATTTAACTATGCATTTAACTTTGAATTTAAATAGCGATGACCAGATAATTTTAAAAAATATCAACGTCCAAATTCAAAAAAATGAAATCGTTGGCCTTATCGGCCCCGTCGGTAGTGGAAAAAGTTTATTGTTAAAATCAATTTTGAATGAGACCACTGTTACGGCTGATCATCTGTATGTTTCAGCCTGCAGCTATTTATCTCAAGAACCGTTTATTTTAAGCGCGACGATCAAAGACAATGTCTCGCTGTCGTATGATTCAACTGAAAATGATGAGGCTTGCTTAAAAGCGTTAGAAAATTCTGAATTCGATATTTTACAGGACCGCCTACCACAGGGCCTGAAAACTTCGATCGGTGAGCGTGGTTTAAATTTATCAGGAGGACAAAAACAACGATTAAATTTATCGCGTATTTTTTTCGACCCCAAAGATTTAATTTTACTGGATGACCCGTTCAGCGCTGTTGACATTGGCACAGAGCAAAAATTAATTCAAAATATGCTGACGCTTAAAAAAAATGGCCATTCGTTTTTAGTCACAACACAACGTTATTCATTTTTAGAACATTGTGATCGTATTTTATTTCTAGATCAGGGACAGATTCGATTTGACGGCACATTCGTCGATTTCAAAAAAATTGAACAGTACAGAAATTTTTTACAATGAAAAATACAATTACAAAACTCAAACCCGTACAAATTAAATTTTCTAAAAACATGTTTAATACATTATTTCAGTGTTACAGACCCTATATTATTAAAATTATTTTGACAGTTGTTATCGGTTTTTTGGGTCGATTACTGTTGTTATCAAATGCACAGTTGATTGCTCGTTTTTTGGATCAACGTCAAAATTTAACATCGATGGATCTGAAAAGTCTCATCTGGCAACTAGCTATTTTATTAAGTGTCGCTTTTGTTTTAACAATATTATACCGAACTGTGTTTTCACGCTTATCATCGCTGGCTGTATCGAGGTTATACGATGAAACAACCTATAGAGTTTCGCGGTTTCCAATGCAGTTTTTCGATACAACACCCGTTGGGCAAATTTCAACACGGTTTTCAAGTGATTATGGTAATATTTTTCGCCTTTTTGGCGGACCGTTGGCCGAATTTTTATCGCTCATTTTTGATTTAATTTCTATATTAATTATTATTGCTTTTGCTCATCCAATTTTTTTAATCAGCCTAAGTATTTCTGCGATCTGTTTTCGATTTATTTTAAAATTAAATCAAAATGAATTACGTCGAAAACGACAAGAACTTTCAATTTTACGGGGGCCTTCGGTGGCTCATTTTTCTGAAACCGTTCAGGGCAGCGTCAGTATCCGACAACATCGAAAAAATAAATTGTTCCAACATCGCTTTGAAAAACTGGATCAAATGTTTTTAGATTGTAAATTATCGGTCGGTTCGCATTTAATGAAATTTTCAGTTCAATTGTATGTGATATCAGCGATTTTATTTTTCGTTCATGGTTTAATTTGTTTTTATCTTTTAAAAAATCAGTTGATTGGCCCTGGCCAAATTACGGTTATATTAGGTTTTACATTGCTTGCGACAAACACGTTGCAAATGTTTTTTGAATGGTATTCGCAATTTGACGAAGCCTTGATTGGCGTTGATCGGATGGATCAGTATTTACGAAAACCTCTTGAAACTGATTCCTATTTGCCGGCACATTCAGATTTTGACACCGCCCATTTAAAAAAAGCAAAGACTGCTTCGCAAAAAATATCGTCTTCTGGAATAAAAGCCGAATACATTTTATCAGTGCAAAACTTATCCTTCAGCTATCCAGAACAAATTGAAAATATTTTAACTGATATTCAGTTTTCATTAAAACACGGAGAAAAACTGGGTATCATAGGCAGAACAGGAGCTGGGAAATCAACTTTGATTTCAGCGTTATTAAGATTGTACCCGATCCCAAAAGGTTCTATTTTAATCGATGGGCAGTATAAAACAGATGTCGAAGATCACAGACAACAATTTTCAGTGATCACCCAAGAACAATTTTTTTTCAAAGGATCGCTGCGGGATAATTTAGATTTGTATCACGCTTTTGATGACAAAAATTTAATTCGCATCCTTGAACAAACAGGTCTTGAATTAAATTTGGATTTTCAGATTGACGAAAAAGGTCAGAATTTATCAATGGGCGAAAAACAACTTATCAGCCTAGCGCGCGGACTATTGAAAAATGCTGATATTTTTATTTTTGACGAGGCCACATCCAATGTCGACCCGCAATCTGAAAAATTGATTCAGCGGGCTTTGACGAATGTTCTGTCAGAAAAAACACAGATCCGAATTGCTCATAGGTTACAAACAGTTGAAGATTGCGACCAAATTTTGTGGTTGGATAACGGACGAATAAAAAAATACGGACCCACAAAAGAAGTTCTTGAGGCTTTTAAAGGTTCAAGCTAGGCTCATTCCAAATGACTGATGAAAACGAAAACAATCCAAACAAAAACGATAAGAATTCACAAATCTTGGATTCGTCAGAAATTAAATTCGATTTCGATTATATTCATGATCACTGGTCTCAGTTTTCATATTCACAACGACAGACTCATTTTTTTAATTTATCCAGAACAGAAGCCGAAGAACTTTTTTTAAATTTAACCGCGCCTGATCAGTATGAGTTAATCAAAGAAGTTTCAACTTTAGAAAAACGATCTTGGATTCGACTATTGGCACCCGACGACGTGGCCGATTTAATTCAAGAAGCTGACGAAGATTCAAAATCAGAACACACGGACGAATTGTTATCGTTATTAGATCCGCAGACGAAACGTGAAGTCTCAGCACTTTTGGCTTATGCCGAAGACGCTGCCGGCGGCATCATGAGTTCCAGATTTTTACGTTTACGTCCACAAATGAATGTGGATGAAGCGATCAGTTACATTCGTATTCAAGCCAAAACTCAGGTTGAAACAATTTATTACGCGTATGTCTTAAGCCCTGAACAAAAAATTCTGGGTGTGGTTTCGTTTCGTGAACTATTTGCTTCGGCACCACAGAAAAAAATCGAAGACATCATGCACACCGACGTCACGTCTGTGCCTGACGATCTAGATCAAGAACAAATTGGTCAAATATTTTCAAAATTAGATTTCATGGCCATCCCCGTTGTTGATAAGGATCAAAAAATGGTCGGTATCGTCACCTTCGATGACGTGGCCCAAGTGGTTCAAGAAGAAGCCACCGAAGATATTCATAAAATTGGCGGTGTCGAAACATTAGATGCGCCGTATTTACAAATTTCATTCGGTGAAATGTTAAAAAAACGCGCTGGATGGTTAATGATTTTATTTGTCGGCGAAATGTTTACCGCGACAGCACTTGGATATTACGAGCACCAACTTGAACGCGCGATTGTATTGTCTTTATTTTTACCACTGATTATTAGCTCGGGCGGAAATTCAGGATCACAAGCATCAACATTGATGGTGCGCGCTATGGCCTTGGGTGAAGTAAAACTGAAAGACTGGTGGCGAGTTTTAGTTCGTGAATTAGCGGCAGGTTTTGCATTGGGCGCAATCTTGGGTGTCATCGGCCTTGCTCGAATTTATTTTTGGCCTTGGCGTGAAACAATGTACGGCGAACATTATGGATACATTGCATTGGCTGTAGGATGTTCAGTTTTAGGTGTTGTCCTGTGGGGCAGTGTTGCTGGTTCGATGTTGCCTTTTTTACTTCGTCGTTTAAAATTAGATCCTGCGGCAGCCTCGGCGCCGGCTGTCGCAACAATTGTTGATGTCACAGGTGTGATTATTTATTTTACGGTGGCGAATTTGTTTTTAAAAGGTATTTTACTTTAACTTTAAGAATTCGCCCTACGCAGGATTCATTCCCGCGGTCCAAAATTCCATTTGTGATTTCAAATTTTCAGTTAACGTTAAAAATTTAACTCCAAATGAATTTTTCTGACTGCACCAAACGATTTCGCCTTCGATGTCCTCAGTATGTCCTGCAATTTGGACTTTGATTTTTTGACCTTTTTCAAAATTGGCTGCGTTTGCGAATGACAAGCCACCGACCGAAATCGATTCCGAAACGGATTGAACAACTTGATCGCCGACTTTGATAACTATGTCTTTGGCTAATTTAAATCGATCAAATTTTCTTTGATACGCAGGTGCCGCAGACTGAACAGAAACGGATTTTTTTCTGGATAAGGCAATCGCTGAAACAACAGGTAATAAAATTACTGAAAAAATTAAAATTAAATCACCCGATGATGGTCCACCGGAATCATTTGCTGCCGCCGCAGAAACCATTTTTACCATTCCACAACCGGATTTTGGTGCCGATGAATTTGACGCCAAGGAACTGCTATCCGTTGAGTACGTAGCAACGTAACTGGGTGACCAATTTGTAGTTGATACATTTGCGATGGCACTTTGAATGGCTTTTAACACATTCACACGCCCTGAAGTTTGAACGCGAGTTGCCAATCCAGAGACAACATCGACTTGTGTTTTTATAATTCCTTTGACTTGGTACGCAGATAATTGCGGAGCCTCGCGAATAACTAAAGCTGCTAATCCAGCAACGAATGGTGCTGCCATCGAAGTTCCAGACAACATCTGATAACAACCTGGTGCCATGCACGAAAAACCCATCGCTGGTACTGTGCTGACTATGGCCACTCCCGGTGCAGCGACATGAACTAAACTGGTATTGTAATTTGAAAACGAGGCTTTTGTATCTGAATCTGATGTCGCAGCAACCACGATATTACTCGGAACATCCAACGCCGCGGGATACATCGGAGTCGATCCGATATCAACATTGCTGTTGCCTGCTGCAGAAACTAAAACGACATTGTGATTATAAGCATTTGTGTAAGCTTCATGAAGCGCACGCGAATAGCTGTTGCCACCCCAAGAATTATTAATGACTTTAGCACCCATCGAAATCGCATAATCAATCGCAGACACCGCATCCGCCGTCGAACCAGAACCATTACCATCTAAAAATTTCAGAGGCATAATTGTCGTTCGAGATTCGCGCACCGGATATGCTAAAATATCTTGACCAACTCCTAAAATGATTCCTGAAACGTGCGTACCGTGTTCGTTATCATCATAAATTGAATTACTGCGTGCAACAAAATTCCAACCATGTATATCATCGACGTAACCATTGTGATCATCATCAACACCTGGCAGACCGTTTAATTCGGTAGTGTTTGTCCAGATCGAATTTGAATCTGCAAATACTCCATGAGTCATATCAAGACCCGTATCAACAACGGCAACAATTGTTTTTGCTGTGGCATTATTGTAAGGTTTTGCGATCGCCCAAGCCTCTGTCACTTGAACAGCTGAATAGGATTGCGTATATGTATCTGTCCCGACTGGCGCAACACCCATTGGCGTTATATCAACTGGGCCAATCGACAATAAATAATTGGGTTCAATAAATTCAACATCAGGGTGATTTTTTAAAAAATCAACTTTGGCTTTTGAATTGGTTTTTAATTGCACCATGCTTGAACTTGAAAATGATCTTTTGATTTCAACGTCTTTACCCAAGGCGCTTAAAATACGAAGTGCTTTATCTGTGGTTGATTTTTGCTGTTGAAATGACTGCGCACCCGCTCTGGCGGATTTCATTTTGATAATATATTCGCCAGGTACTACTTTCGCAGCTTCTGCAAAAATATTTGTGCCGATTAAAATTGAAAATAAAAAAACAAAGCACGTACTGTGTAATTGCATGTTTATTTATCGGACTTTTGCCTAAGAACTTAAGATCTATTTTGAGATAAAAAAAGAGCTGCAAAAGCAGCTCTTTTAATTTATCGAATAATTTTGAATTAAGTTGTCTCATTTCGAGACTGATTTAAAAAATATTTAGTTAAAAATAAAATTTATTTCTTTTTATCAGTTTCTACAGAAATTTCAGCCATAACACGACGGTTCGCAGCCTTACCTGTTTTTGTTTTGTTATCAGCAACTGGCTGTGATGGTCCGTAACCTTTTGCAGTTACACGATTTGCTTCAACGCCCGCTTTAACTAAAGCAGCTTTAACAGCATCAGCACGTGCTTGTGATAAAGCTGTATTTTTCTTAGCGTTACCAACGTTATCAGTGTGACCAGCGATTTCAACCTTAGCCGTTGAAAACTTTTTCATGAA
>CANBND010000027.1 GCA_947370945.1 Pseudobdellovibrionaceae bacterium
TTTTTGATTTTCAAGTTCATTGAGATGATCCAAAAAGCTCATCCCGGGCTTCCATACGAATGAATACCAATGAATATCTTCATTTTTCCAGTCGTCAAAACCCTTTAAAAAAACAAATTCATCTTCTTTTTTTAATTCTCGTAAAATAAGGCGGCTCATAGACACAAATTCTTCAATAAAATTCGTTGCTCGAGAATTGTCAGAATCATGTTATCTGTTGATGAATTTTGAATTTGAGCCAATCCCAACCGATCAAACATTTCTATATTTTTTGTAGATAAATTTGGAATTTCTAATTTTGAAATAAACATTGGATGATGATCACTTAACATTTCTTGCTGTTGAACTTCGATAAGCGTGGGCATCTCTGGTCGAGCCAAATAAGCTGTTTTTGAATGTTTGATCGAATGTAAGCTTTTGGGATGCAATAACCAACCCGAACCCGCTAATTGATCTATGTAATCTTCGATATTTAAAACATCGATCGCAATATGATGTAAACCCGGACCTCGTTTTGACATTGCATGCGAATATGCGCCGTCTTTGACAGGCTCCATTAACAATAAATTTGCCATTTCTTTTTTTAAATCACCGACATAAATTTCAAGCGTACCTTCGCCTTCCCACTGTTCGGCAGGGCCAATTTTAAAATTGAATTGTTTTAAATATTCAGCCGACTTTGCAACACTGGGAACAAGAAGTGCTATGTGATTTAGGACTGATTTCATTAGGTATCCGCTTTCTGAGTCTCTAAGTTTTCAATATAGTACTTTATGGCGCGATCAAATCCATCAAATGATTTTTCTGGCATTTGCAAAATTGTTTCAAATAAAATTTTTGTAGAATCCTGAAACTGATTCATCGAATACAACGTTAAAGCTTTGAATACTTTCAGCGCTGAATGGTTTGGAAATGCAATAATCCCAACGTCTAAGAATTTTATAGATTCAGAATACTTAAAATTATTTCGAAGAGTACTGCCAAGACCAACAAAAAAAGATGCTTGATCATATGCAGATAAATTTTGCCAACCTAACTCATAGACTTTTAAATAACAGGGCTCTGCGTCTTTTTCAAACCCACAGAAATCAAAACAAGATGCCAAATCATACCAAGCATTCACATCGTTTGGACTTAAAATTAAATGTTCTTGAATTAATAAAATACACTTTTTGCGATCGTCTTCATTTTTCGATTTTTTGAGCTCATTAATTAGGACATATTGATCAGACATTAAAACCGCTTTTCAAAAACATAAGAATCATAGGTCTTACCTTCCCAATGCTGAGTTCCAACAATTATATATCCGATACGAATATACCAATCAACTAAATGAGTCGCAGGAATTGCTGTGTCCAATTGAACTCCTGAAAAGCCTTCGTTAAAAGCTAAACATTCACAATAATCCATTAAAAATTTTCCTAGACCTTGTCTTTTAAAATTCGGATGAACACCAAATTGCGAAACATACAGAGTATTTTTATTTGTAAAGTAATTACTAACAGACACTAAAATGGTCGCTATAATCTGTTCATTATTTTTTAAAATAAAACATCGACCTTTACTGATTCTATCTGCTGTCTTTGATTCATCTTGGTCAACAGCTGTATAATTCAGCCCCAGATCAGCTAATTCTTTATAGGCCAAATTCACTAATTTTCTGATTTGCGAGATATCATCTTCAGTTGATTGAATGATCTGGTATGATTTTTCATGGATAAGAATCTGATCTACAAGTGTCTTCATTTAAACAACCAAACATACGTCGCTGTGTCATATCGTTTAGCTCCTAAATCTACATGATCTGGCTTAGCAATTTCACCACCCATTTTTTCATAAAAAATACGGCCTAATTGATTCTCAGAAAGTACTGAGACCATCATTTTTTTATAATTTAACTCATTCATCATTTGAAACCCAGATTCAAATAAGACTTTGCCAGCACCGAACCCTTGAAATTCTTTGTATATATAAATTGCATACAGTTCGCAATCAGCATCAATATTTTTCTCGCGACAAGGGCCAAACATCGAAAAACCAATTATTTGATTTGACTCAATTTCTATAACTACGAAAGTTTGCAATTTAGAATTTTGTAAACTTTTTTCTATGTTCGGTTGACGTTTTTCACAATCAAGATCGTCTAAAAATGATTGGTCAACTATTCCCGAATATGTTGTTTTCCAGGATTTAATATTCACTTTTGCAATATCAGAAGCATCATCAAAATTTGCAATACGAATTTTGAATTTCATTTTCGACATCTCAACCAAACCTATATAGCCGCGATGCACCTTTAAACTTTAACGTCAGACTTTTTTCAAATACGGGCTCGTACAATTGCAACAATTTTTGTTCAATTTCAGATTTCTTATCGTTCGATAAAACCTGAAAATTACTACGTGTCATCAAATAATTTACGAACTGAGATTTCGTCATTAAAACATTGTGCTCATAATTTAATTGGTCCACAAATCGCATTGAATTATTACTGAGCTGCTCATCATCAGGATAATTTAAATTTCGTGGCGCTGCAGGCATCAACGACAGATCAACTGATCTATAAAAATCTTTAAACTCAGGTACGTCTTGCGCCAAACCTGTAAAACCATAATTATCAATACACAGTAGACCCGACGGTTTAAGAATTCGATGACATTCATTTAAAAATTTATTTTGATCAAACCATTGATACGCCATTGATACATTTACTAAATCAAATTCACTGTTCAAGAATGGGGTTTTTTCAGATTTAGAAATAATAAAATCAACATTTTCAATTTTTTTTGCAATCTGAAGCATTGATTCTGAAGCGTCACAAGCTTTAATTTTTGAAAATATTTTTTTTAAAGCCTTTGTCGAATGCCCTGTGCCGCAGGCAACATCAAGAACATGTTCAAATTTAATGTTCTTGTTTATTAAATAATTCTTTAATTCTTCAACAAATAGGTGGTGATATTCAGGCCGGTAATTATCATATCTGCGGGCCTCTATTGAATCTGTAAATGGATTAACGACAGCGGCAGATTTCACGTCACTTACCCAGCCAGTTCCTTCAAAAGCTTCTGATAAATTCCATCAAAGCCACCGTTGCTCATGATTAAAATCACATCCGTTGGTTTGGCATTTGATTTTAAATAGGTAACAATCGCATCGGCTGAAGCAAAAACATTCGCTTTGGTATCTTGTTTTTTTAAATCAGAAATTAATTCTGCTGATGAAAAACGATTTTCTTCATCAAGTGCTGATGTGTTAAACGCTTCGGCCAAAATCACTTCGTGTGATTTTGTGAATGCATCGACGTAATCTTTTTGAAAAACTTTTCGTCGTGAAGTTGCAGATCTTGGTTCGAAAACCGAAAAAACTTTTCTGGATTTATATTTATTTTGAATGGCTTCGATTGTTTGTTTTACTGCTGTTGGATGATGCGCGAAATCTTCGATGATTAAAATGCCATTCGGTTCGCCCAGAATTTCTTGACGGCGTTTTACACCAGCAAACGTTGAAATTGCTTTTTGAACACCGTCGAATGACAACTGGTTCAAAAAACTCATGGCAATTGTGGCCGTGGCATTTAAAATATTATATTTTCCGGTCAATGTTGTGACGAAAATTCCTAATAAATTTTGATTGTGTGTAACTTTAAATCTGGTTAACCCTTCAGATTCTTCGATGATTTCGCAGATGAAATTATTGTTGGATTTAAAACCATATGAAAAATTATTTTTAATTTTACAATGCTGGCTGACCGCACTTACATTTTCGTCATCACCCCAGAAAACCAAATTGCCATTTTCGGGAATTAATTTCATTAATGTTATAAACGCATCTTTGACGGCTTGAAAATCTTTATAAATATCGGCGTGATCAAATTCAACAGATGTCAGAATCACATTCTTAGGTTTGTAATGAATAAATTTAGGGACCTTATCAAAATAGGCCGTATCATATTCATCACCTTCGATGACAAATGTGTTTGCTTTGGAGGATCTGAAACTTTGCGAAAAGTTTTTGGGAATTCCTCCAATTAAAAAGCCAGGATTCAAATTCGACATTTCACAGATCCAGCTCATGATCGAAGTTGTTGTCGTTTTTCCGTGAGTACCTGCAACCACGTATGAATCACGGTCTGCAATAATAAATTCACCCATCGCTTGCGGTAGAGAACAAAATGGTATTTGCAGATGATTCAACTCGATCGCTTCAGGATTGTTCGCCGATATCACATTGCCAACGATCACAAAGTCAGGACGCGGATTTAAATTTTCTTTAGCGTAAGGCTTTTGAATTTGGATACCTAAGGATTCAAGTTGAGTCGACATTGGAGGATACGGATTAGAATCAGAACCTGTTACCTTAAAACCTTGATCTTTTAACAACCCAGCCAGCGAAGCCATTGCTGTTCCGCAGATTCCCATTAAATGAACATGCGCATTTTTTTTTAAATTTAACAAACTTCCTTGTTTCACAATTTTATTTAGACTGTTCATTAGATCACCCTTTTTATAGATTCAAAAATCCACGAATGAATTTGCGGACGCAAGCTGACATAGCGTCTGTTATCACGGCCGTAATTCACGCGGTTACTTAAAGCTAAGACCAATAAATCATTTCGTGGATCATACCAAAACGATGTTCCTGTAAACCCCGTGTGGCCAATCGAATGAATTGAAAAATGCGGTCCGCAACTGGCATTTTCAACCGAAGGCATCATATAACCTAAGGCCCAATCACCAACATCACTTGGAATAGCGCGCGTTGCAAATAATTGTGCGGTTTTTTGACGAACTTTATATTTTGCAATACCCATCAATTGCGAACGTGTATTTAAAGCCATCGTCGACAAATCATCAATACTTCCAAAAAGTCCAGCATGGCTTGATATTCCACCCAAGGCCCATGTGTTTTCATCATGTACGACACCTCGAAGGACCTGTTTTCGAATTGAACATTCTTCGGTTGGGGCATATTGATTTATATCAAAAAGTGGTTTGTTGTTTAAACTAAAATCCACGGTTGTATCGGGATAATAATTATTCTTCGTATCAAGCCAAATCTCTAAAATATTTTTTTGATAAATTTTTTCTAAAATAAACCCCAATAAAATAAATCCTAAATCTGAATATACCGATTTTCCTGTCGGTTTTAAATTTTCAGCTTTATTTATTAATTGATAAATTTTTTGACGCTGAGTTTGCCAATCTTGTTCGATATTATTATTTGTCGTTAGCGTTTTGTAAAACGGTTGCCACCAATCCAGCCCCGAACTGTGAGTTAACAAAGATTGAATTGTCATATCTGAATTAAAAAAATCTGGTAAAAAATCAACAACTTTTGATTCCAACGTCCACAGATTTTGGTCAAAGGCCTGCATCATTGTTTGTTGTGTAAAAAAAACTTTAGTTAACGATGCAAAATCATAATACGGATGAGTGTGACCAACTTGCACATCACAAATCAGTCGTCCACCATGATAAGCGCGAACACAGACACCAGGCGTGACATCTTGGATTGCAATTTTTAATTTTTCTGAGAGCGATTTTTCAAGTCCTGTTTGTTTCATGCGTTCAGCCCTGTATCTGTGTAAACTTTGTTTACATTGACGTTAGCAAACGAATTGAATCCGAACAAGTCAGAGTTGCTTTTGAGTTTAAAATTAATGGCCTTTGAACTTCACCGTGACCACATTCAAGACCCGAAAAAACAGGTATTTTTGATTTTTCAAAAAAGTTTTGAATCGTAGACCACACATGGTTTTCGCCATTCGTCTCTTGACCCAGTATAAAATCGCCCAAAAACACAGCCTTGCATTTTTTTAAAATTCCAGCTTGTTCAATTTGATGCAGCATTCGATCAATTCGATAACCACGCTCACCGATGTCTTCAAAAAATAAAAAATAATTTTGAATTTTTGGCTGCAGCGGAGTTCCCAAACTTGAACAAAACACGGTTAAGTTTCCGCCAAAAATTTTTCCTTCGATTTTTTTATTTTTTATTTTCTGAGCTGCCGGATTTAAAGCCTTCAAATTTGAAAAATAAATTTCTTTTTTCTGACCAGATAATAAGCCCAATAATTCATTTTTCTGCAGTTCAGACAATTGATTTTGTCCACAACGATCTAATAAGGGCCCATGAATTGTGGGCCAGTTCATTTTTTGATTCAGCCATAAATGCAATGTTGTCACATCACTGTAACCAATAAATAATTTTTTCTGCGGTAATTTTTTAATTTTTAACAGTTCTGGCACCAATCGAATCGCGCCGTAGCCTCCGCGCAAACACCAAACTGCTTTTGAATCTTTGCTTTTTAAAGCCACCAATAGATATTTCAATCGTTTTTCATCTGTGTTTGAAATAAATGTTTGCGGGTCTAAAATATCTTTCGGAAAACGTGGAACAAAACCTTGGGCTTTTAACCAATTCACAGAGTTTTCAAAAACATCTTTTGAACATGATGAACCTGGAGCAACAATATCAACAATGTCGCCGGCCTTTAAGCAGGCAAGACTGCTTTTTTTAGACTGTAATTTCTGTTTTTTCTTTTTTAACAACACCCTTTAAGCTTGTCGGATATTCTCCACTAAAACAAGCAGAACAAAACGTTTTTGGACTTCGTGACAAAGCCTTAAACATACCCTCAAGACTGAGATAACTTAATGAATCGGCTCCGATAAAATTTTTAATCTCGTCTATACTTTGATGAGACGCAATCAGCTGACTTTTCTCTGGCGTATCGACTCCGTAATAGCACGGGCCAATCGTCGGCGGCGATGCAATTCGCATGTGAACCTCTGTGGCACCGGCTTGTTTTAAAAGTAAAATAATTTTCTGACTGGTCGTTCCGCGCACCAATGAATCGTCAATCACAATGACTTTTTTTCCTTTTAAAACATTGGCTTGCGCGTTTAATTTCACGCGAACTCCAAAGTCTCTGATCGCTTGCGCAGGCTGAATAAATGTACGGCCAACATAATGATTTCTGATAATTCCAAACTCAAAAGGGATTCCACTTTTTTGTGAAAACCCTAATGCGGCAGCAATGCCGCTGTCAGGGATTGGGATCACAAGATCGGCATCAACACCCGATTCAATAGCCAATTGTTCACCGAATTTTTTTCTGGATTCATAAACAGACATTCCAAAAACATTTGAATCGGGTCTTGAAAAATAAACATGTTCAAAAACACAGGGCGCTTGTTTTTGTGAATATAAACTTTGGTCAATGTTCATTTTTTTTGTCTTCAGACCAGACTTTGAAATTTCTAAAATTTCACCAGGTTCAATTTCACGAACATATTCAGCACCAATCAAATCAAACGCGCACGATTCACTGGCGATGACATAACTCATACCAAGATCCGAAACCAGTTGCCCTAAAACCAATGGCCGAAAACCTAGGGGGTCACGTGCCGCTAAAATTCGGTCCTCAGACATCACAACAAAACTGTAGGCTCCAACAAGTTGCTCTGCGCTTTCAGTAAAAGCCGTTAACAAATCATTCGACGGATTTCGAGCCATTAAATGAAGTAAAATTTCAGTGTCATTGGTGCCTTGAAAAATAGAACCTTCGCGCTGCAAAGCTTCGCGCAAAATCGATTGATTCACGATATTTCCGTTATGCGCCACTGCCACTGGACCATTTAATAAATTTGACGTCAGCGGCTGCGCATTGCCAATTAAATTTTGCCCCGTCGTTGAATATCTGACGTGCCCGATCGCAGCACTGCCTGTTAACAAACTTAAATTTTTATCATTAAAAACATCACCAACAAGTCCCAAACCTTTATGAATGATATGTTGTTTTTGATGAAGCGTTACGATTCCGCACGATTCTTGACCACGATGTTGCTGGGCGTACAGGCCCAAATATGTCAGCTTTGCAGAATCGGGATGATTCCAAATTGCAAAGACACCGCACTCGTCTTTCCATGTTTTTTCGCTTTGCGAAACGTCCCACGTTTTTTCACTTTGTGAAACATCATAAGCCTTCATATCTTTGCCTCGATTGTTTGACCGACGACTTCGATTTTGAAAAGTTGATTTTTATTTTTCAAATTTTTAAAATGTTCATTTAAAAAATCAGTGACGCCAACAACATCAGTTGTCGTCAGTAAAAATTGATAAAACTGATCTTTCAATAAATAGTCTGAATTCAATTCAACAGCTTTTTCAAAAATAATCAAATCCTTCGACATTTTTTGAGTCGTTAATTCAATCCCGCCCAACCCACAAGATCTGATCGCAGAAATTGAAACGTCTTGTTTTTTAATTTTTTGATCCATTAACTGACAAAGTTCGATAAACTGAGGCACGTTTGCTGACACGTCTAAATTAAATTGTGCAACTTGGTTTTCTTTTTCTGTGACATAAACATAACTTTGAACCCAACTGTATGTCACACAAAGCACTGATTCATAGGCTGACGTAAAATGCGTTGGAATTAAATCTTCAACTGAATCTCTGATTCCGACCATTCCTGTCGCCGGTGTCGAGATAATATTTTCAGTTAATGTTTCATTATAAAAGCTGACATTACCACTGATCACCGGCGCATTTAATTCAAGACTGGCTTTCGCAATAGCTTCAACGCTTGCAACGAACTCTGACATGATTTTATTTTTTTGCGGATTACCAAAATTCAAACAATCAGTGACAGCCAATATTTTTGCGCCCTGCAGAGCCATTTGAAAAGCCGGATAATAAACGGCGTCCAAAGCTCCTATCTGGGCATCCATCTTCATAATTTCTGGCCTGCAACCAACTGCGATGGCCAGACCGCGCTTGGTTTGATCCAATTGAACAAATGCTATGGGACTTTCACAAGCCTGCGCTGTGCGCGCACAGACACGTTGATCGTATTGGTTATATATCCAATTTAAATTTTCTTTTTGATATTTTTTATTTATTTTTTTAAGGGGTTCAATGTTTTTTTCGACCTTGTTTTCATTGACCCATTTCTCGAAAGGCCGATCGTATCTTGGAGCATTTTTAACAATCACATTTGGATCAATTTCAGTTAAAATTTCATCGCCCCATTTTAATTGAATATTTTTTGAATTATGAATTTGACCTAAAATTGTTGCGTCCAAATTCCATTTTGAAAACACAGATTTTATTTTTTCATAATTTTTAGGTTCACAAACTAATAACATTCGCTCTTGGCTTTCAGACAATAAAATTTCTTCCGGCGTCATTGTTGCATCACGCAGTGGTACAGATTTCAGATCTAAAGTAAAACCCACTTCACCATTTGCAGACATTTCAAAAGACGATGATGTTAGGCCCGCAGCGCCCATGTCTTGCATCGCAACCACAAGATTTAATTTTAAAACTTCAAGACAAGCCTCGATCAATAATTTTTCAAAAAACGGATCGCCGATTTGCACATTTGGTTTTTTAGATTCAGTGTCATTATCAAAGGATGCCGAAGCCATACTGGCGCCGCCAACACCATCACGCCCCGTTTTTGCGCCGACGTAAACAACGTAATTACCTAAACCTTTTGCTTTGGATAAGGCCAAGGGCATATCTTCAGAAAAATATCCAACTGCCATCGCATTCACTAAAATATTTTGATTGTATTTAGAATTAAAATTTGTTTGTCCAGTCACCGTTGGAACACCCACACAATTTCCGTACATCGAAATTCCGCGAACAACGCCCGACATCAAATCATTCATACGTGGTGCAGATTTTTCACCGAAACATAAATAATTTGCCAAAGCAATGGGCCTTGCCCCCATCGTAAAAATATCTCGTAAAATTCCACCCACACCTGTCGCAGCACCTTGAACAGGTTCAATAAAACTGGGGTGATTATGACTTTCCATTTTAAACGCAATTTTTTCACCGTAGCCTAAATCAATAATACCCGCATTTTCTCCGTCCATGTCTGGTGTCATTGAATTTCTGAAAGAAAATTTTTTTAAATGATTCTTCGATGATTTATAACTGCAGTGTTCACTCCATAAGGCCGAAAACAAAGGCCATTCGATATCTTTCAGTTCACGACCCAAAGATTTTTTAGCAAGTTCATATTCTTCTGAAGTTAAACGATATTTTTTTAAATTTTCGGTCATCATAAAAAATAAACTCCATCAGATGAGCCCATCCATTGAAACACAGCACGTTCTGGATGCGGCATCAGCGCAAATACATTACCTGATTCAGATGTGATTCCGGCAATATCCAGTAATGATCCATTTGGATTTTTTTGATACTTCAGCCAAATTTGATCTTGATCTTGTAATTTTTTAAGACCATCACCTGTGTTGTAATAACGACCATCACCGTGTGCGATCGGAAGTTTTAAAGTTTGTTTTTTTTTCATTTGCTTTCCAAAAAAACTTTTTTCTTCTGCGACAATGAGCTCTGCCCATTCATCTTTAAATTTTAAAGATTCATTTTTAATAAGGGCTCCAGGCAACAAGCCCGCTTCACACAATATTTGAAAGCCATTACAGATTCCTAAAATAGGCTTACCTTTTTTTGAAAACTCAGAAACTGACTTCATCACTGGGCTTCGTGCGGCCATTGCACCACAACGCAAATAATCACCGTAACTGAATCCTCCCGGAATAATAATTTGATCAAAATTTTCGATGTTAAACTGATCTTGGTACCATAAATATTCAGCTTGCTGACCTGACCCCAAAACCCATTTCATCACATCCGCATCACAGTTTGTTCCTAAAAATCGAACAATACCGATTTTCTTAGACATCACAAATCTCGTATTTTTCAGTCAGTGGATTATACAAACCACCTAACATCATTTTTTCAATTTCATTTTTTTGTTCGATTTTGTCATCTGATTGCAAATCAATTTCAATAAATTTACCGATTCGACAGTTTTGAATTTTAAAACCTTGCGATACTAAATACGACTCGACCACACGCCCTTGGGTATCTAAGATCACTTCACGAGGCATAATTTTAATTCCAAACTTCATGATAAAACCTCTTTCAATTTATTTAAAATTGTTTGATATCCAGTTTTCACATCACCCAAATCAAAACGAAAACGATCTTTATCCATTTTTTCATTCGTCACAGAATCCCACAAACGCATTGAATCTGGCGATATTTCATCGGCTAAAATAATTTCGCCGCTAGGCAGTTTTCCAAATTCGATTTTAAAATCAACCAACGAAAGACCACATTTTTTAAAAATGTCTTTTAATATCTCGTTAATTTGTAAAGTGATTTTTTTAACAATTGCTAAATCTGCAGCCGTTGACCAACCAAACGCAATAATTTGATCATCGCTGACAAACGGGTCTTGGAGTTCGTCATTTTTGTAATAGAATTCTAGCAATGCTAATTTTAAAACTTCACCCTCTGGCATTTTAAATTTTTTTGCTAACGATCCTGCGATCCGATTTCTGACGACAACTTCTAAAGGAATAATTTCAGTTTTCTGAACCAACATTTTATTTTTTTCAAAAGTTTCGATCCAATGCAAAGAAATCTTATGTTTCGCAATTTCTTTAAAAATAAGAGTTGAAATTTCACAGTTCAATTCGCCTTTACCTTCGAATTGACCTTTTTTTAAAGCATTAAATGCTGTTAAGTCATTTTTAAATTCCATCACAACTTTGAAATCATCATTAGTTGCAAATATTTTCTTAGCTTTACCTTCGTAAATTTGGTGTTCGATTTCAAATGTTGACATTAAAAAACCTCTTTTTGATATTTTGCAAAACGCGATTCAATCGCTTTTTTGTGTTTTTCACCTGAAAACAAATTTTTCAAATCCTGATCAGTGAAATATTTCTTAAGTTCTTTAGATTTTTTGATTTCAGTTTTCAAATGTTGCCCTGGTTTTAAATTTAGAGCTGCTGTTTGAATTAATTTGTAACTTTGTTCACGCGATAAACCGTGATGTTCAACCAGATGTAATAACAAATGCGAAGAATACAGCACGCCACCCAGTAAATTTGTGTTCTGCTCCATACGATCCGTATCAATATAAATATTTTCTAATAACGATTTCATTCGGCGAATCATATAATGATTGACTGTCATTGCATCTTGAAAAATGACTCGTTCATTCGAAGAGTGACTGATGTCACGTTCGTGCCATAATGGAATATTTTCCATGGCAGTCCATGCATAACCTTTCACAAGCCTTGCCAGGCCCGTGATATTTTCTGCGCTGATTGGGTTTTTTTTATGCGGCATTGCCGAGGAACCTTTTTGTCCTTTTGAAAATCCTTCGATCACTTCTGAAACTTCACTGCGTTGCAAATGACGAAGTTCAATGGCTAGACGTTCAAGCCCACTCGCTAAAAAAGCCAAAGACATCATCACCTGCGCATGGCGATCACGAGGCACAACCTGCGTTGCAAAAGATTCAACTGTTAAATTTAATAACTTTGCCACCTTTTCTTCAAACACCACGGGCAAAGCCGACGATGTCCCTACGGCGCCGCTCAGTTTGCATATACGAAATTCTTTTTGCGCCAATTTAATTTTATTTTCATTGCGATTTAATTCAGATAAAAAACCCGCCATTTTAAAACCGAAACTAGTGATTTCCGCAAAAATTCCATGCGTACGCCCCGCACAGATCGATTTTTTGTGAGTCAAAATTATTTTTTTTAAAGTTTTCTTTAAATCTTGAATTTCATTTAAAATAATTTGCAGCGCTTCACTGATTTGTAAACTCAGCGCAGTGTCTAAAACATCAGAGCTGGTTAAACCAAAATGAATGTATTTTCCATTGCCACCGACGGTTTCTGCGATTTGCGAAACAAATGCAATCACATCATGTTTGGTAGATTCTTCAATTTCTAAAATACGCTTTAAATTAATTTTTGCTTTTTTTTCTATATCAACGGCGGCTTTTTTAGGAATTATTTTCATTTTTGATTGGATTTTTGCGACTGCAATTTCAACTTTAAGTAAATAATTAAATCTTGAATCCTCTGAAAAATGACTTTTCATTTCCGGAGTTGAATAGCGTTCAATCATACGGTCTCCTGATTTTGAATGACTTCTAAGTTTTCTTTTTTTATTTTTAGTTTTTTTAATGTTTCATCTGATATAGAGTTGATTTTATATTCCACCTGTTGTTCTGAATAAAAATGAAAGCTAGGTAGCCAGCTGATTAAATTTTCTTGTGGGTTTTTTGAATAAATTAACGTATTGACAGGTTGAAAAATAAAATTATTTCTTTCTGTTACTGGCGATAAAGTTAAAAAATCAAAACAGGCTTCAAATCGTTTTTGCACACGCTGTTGCATGTAAGAATACATTTCTGGATTTTTCAATTGTTGATATGGAACCCATGACCAAATATCAATTCGTGATGATTTTTTTTTAAAGTCAGGATTCAAAAAATGTACATTATCGTACAAAGATTTATAATTCACATCTGACATTAACCAAAAAGAATTTTCAGTTAAGTTCACATTTGCTTGATATGTTAGACCCGCAAATTGAAAAAATGGACTGTTCGTTGATTTTATAAACTGTTGATCTGGGAATTTTTTACGGAAAAGATCGAATGCCATATTTGTATGTTCAAAATAGACGTGATCGTAATCTGACACTTCGTTATTTTTAATTTCTAAATGAATTTTTTTGTGTTTTAAATTAAACTGAAGATCTAGACAATCATCAAGACTGAAAACCTGATCAGAATTGACTGCTTCATGTGCAAGTTTAAACTTTGATATGTGATTTATTTTTGATTCATCTTTGAAAATAATTTTTTTTAAACGATCTAATTCATGATAAATATGCTGACGTGTCTTTATTTTTTTTTGTGTAGCAAATATGGATTCAATTGAAATTGTATTATTCAAAACAGGCAACATCTGTTGATCTGCACAAATGTGCTGTTGATCAAACTGGCCGAAATTATATTCAGATTGTCTTTCACATATCAAATAATCACATGAAAAACCCAAAGCTGAAAATTTTTCTTTATGTCTTAAAATATAATCCGTCGAAGAGACAATTAAAATCTTGTACATAGCTCAGCTCCCTTATACACAAATTCACGAATCAAATGCTGTTCTGACAACCTGAGGAAAAAATGAGCTTCGTTTATATCCGATGTATTTACACAAATTTGTTGTTGCAAAACAATTTTACCAGCATCCATTTCACTGACAACATGATGTATGCTGGCACCCAGCTTTGCTTTCTGCTCAAAAGCTCTTTCAAAGGCTTGTAAACCTTTAAAATCCGGCAGCAGACTGGGATGAATATTAAAAATATGATTTGTCCATGAGTTGATGAAATCGGCAGGAATTATTTTCATAAAGCCGGCTAAAAATATTTTTTGAATTTTCAGATTTTTTAGCACCTGATCAACATCCGCAAAACTTGTTGCTTTATCCATCCAAAGAACTTTAATACCGAATCTTTTGGCTTTTAATTCACCATAAGTATTTTTTTTATTTGTGATCACAAGTTTTATATTTTGAAATTCAGCAGATTCTAAAAATGCTTGCAGACAAGACCCCTGTCCCGAAATAAAAACTGCTGTTCGCTGAAAATTACTGACAAAGCTCAATTGAATCCTCATTTGAATCTATTTTGTTTTTGATTTCGCCTAATAAAGAATTTTCATAGCCCAAATCTGATAGTTTTATCATAATTTCTGAAACATCCTGAGGTCGAACAATAAATAAAAAACCTTGTCCGCAATTTAAAGTTCGAAGCATTTGATCCGAAGTCATTCCTGATTTTTGTTGAACATATTGAAAACATTCTGGCATTATCCAGTTTTTCAAGACGGCCTTTAAATGAACTGGTAATACACGCGGAATATTCTCAATACCTCCACCAGTGATATGACAAGCTGCTTTGATTTGAAATTTCTTATTTAATTCCACGGCTGCTTCGACATACAGCCGCGTAGGCTTCATTAACCATTCACGGTATTTATCAAAATCATTTTCAAAAACTTTACGTAATAGCGAATAGCCATTGCTGTGAAAACCTGAACTGGCTAATCCAATAATCATATCGCCATCTGAAACCTTATCAGCTCCCCAAGTTTTTTCTTGATCGACGATTCCGACCGAAAATCCTGCGCAATCAAAATCATTTTCGTGATAAACACCGGGCATTTCAGCTGTTTCACCACCGATCAAAATCATTTGCGATTCAGTACATGCATTTTTAACGCTGGTTAAAAATTGTTTAGCATTTGTTAAATTCAATTTTCCGGATGCATAGTAATCTAAGAAAAATAGGGGCCGACCTCCTGTGCAAATTAAATCATTCGCACACATGGCCACCAGATCATAACCAACTGTTGAATAGTCATTAAAATAAGATGCAATTTTAACTTTTGTACCAACGCCATCGGTGCACGAAACCAAAAGTGGCTTTTTTATATCGTCAAATTGTGCATTAAATAATGCAGCAAATCCGCCAATTCCAGAAACAACACGGTTTTTTAATTTTTTTTGAATTTCATTATTTTTTTGATTTATTAGAATATTTTCGGTTTGATTCTGAGTTTCATTTTGTTCTTCGTTAAGCCAATCAACCAGATCATCACCAGCTTGAACATTGACGCCTGATTTTTTGTAGTCCATTTGTATGGCCAATCAAAACTCCTCATTAAAATATTCGTTGTTTGAATAAGCTATCAACGATTTTTATATTGGCCAAACAGTTTAAATACTAACGCTTCTAGACTAAAGACTGAGCTTTGGCTTTGAATAAAATCTGTTCTGGTCGCAGAGTGATAAATGAGTGAAAATAAATTCAGATGTTCAAGTTTATATCATATTTTTTAATACTTTTAATTATTCCATTTCATTTCGCAATCGCTGAAACGACGTCTACAGATGTCGATGAATCATTTGATCCCTTTGCAGATTACAATGAATTTGAACAGCAATCCGAAGAAGAAGCCGACATCAACTTTTTACGTAATGGACGCTATCTGACATTGGCCTTTGTCAGTGGCTATCGTGGTTTTTTGGGCGGTGGCTTTTCACAAGCCTATAAAGGATCTATTGATTACGGCGTTGAATTTACATATTTTTTTGATCTGCAAATTGCAGCGTCTTTGGCTTATTCAACTGGTGATCATGCTGTTTCTTTTCAAAGTTTTTCAGATAATAATCTGACTTTGGTTGCGAATAATTACGATGGCAATGTAAATATACAAATCATTGATTTTCATGTTAAATATTATTTTAACACCGATAACGTCACTAAGGGCTTAGCAGATTTAAACCCGTATGCGCTGTTAGGTTCTGGATATTATATTCGTTCATATAATTTAAGCCAAACACTTGGGACAGAGCCTGACAAGGTCGTCGGCTTTAAAGCTGCTGCTGGAATTGAAATTCCTTTATTAAAACGACGTGCTTATTTGGGTCTGCAAGGCACCTACAGATACGTACAGTTTCCAGATGAAAACAATGCTTTTATTGATGAAGGCACGGACACCGCACCAGCTCTGAGACCCATCAAACCCAGACTTGATGGTGATATTTTTGAATTGAATGTTATTTTAGGAATGAATTTTTAATAACAGAAAAAAATTGTAAAATCAGGCCCAAAATAATCAAAAACGGTGCTAGCCATTTTAAAACCCAGATCCAATTTTTCACAAGCATCTGACTGGATTCACTGGATTCATTAACAAATTTTTCTTTATAATCAATTTCATTAATGGATTTAAAAAATATAATAATCATCCCCAAAACAGAAATCGGTAATAAATAATTAATTAATACTGAGTCTAAATTTTCAATCAGCGATTGATTCAATAATTTGATGTTCTTAAATAATGTGCCGGAAAAAGCCGGAAATACTGTTAAAAATAAAGTGACTAAAATAACCAACCACGCCGCTGAAAAGCGATTTGCCTGTTGAAATCGATCTGACAAATTTGAAATCAAAGTTTCTAATAATGCAATACTGGCATTCAATGCCGCAACCCACAGGCACAGAAAAAACGCCAAGCCAAAATATTCACCGTATTCGATTTTTAAAAATAACTGCGGCAATGCCTCGAACAACAAACTGGGATCAGTCAATGGCTTATTGGAAATCGAAAATGCAATCGGAAAAATCATAAGGACTGCGACGATTGAAATTATTGTATCAACTAAAGTCACACGTACACCCAGAGTCGGTAAATGTTCGTCTTCTTTAAAATACGATCCGAATGTCACAAGCACACCCATCCCTAAGGATAACGTAAATAAAACGTGACCCATAGCGTGTCCTAGTGATGTTAAATTCAACTTTGAAAAATCAGGATAAAATAAAAAACGCAAAACTTCAGGACTGGATGGCAACGACAGCGATCTGGTCAAAATTAAAAAAACTAAAATTCCAAATAATGGCAGCACAGCCGTTAATATTTTTTCGAAACGTTCAGTGACTCCACGTAAAACGATGAATCCACAAATTAATAAATGAACACTGGCTAATGCAAATTGCAAAAGCCCATTTTCATTTAAAACATTCATGCTAATGTTACCCAGATAATGCATTCGATCCGATCTGAAAAGACCGACTAGAAATTGAGTTAAAAAATGCAATACCCATCCGCTGATCACTGAATAATACGCTAAAATGACCAAACTAATAAACAGGCTCAGCCTTCCGAACCAAAAAAAAGATTTTTTATTTTGGACTGAAACTTTGCGAGTTATTTTTAACAGACTCGCCTCATTGGTGCGGCCCATAATTAATTCTGCAATTAAAACAGATAAGCCAATCGTTAAAGACAAAAATATATAGACCAATAAAAATGCACCACCGCCATTTTCGCCCACAACATACGGAAATCGCCAAATATTACCCAACCCGCAGGCGCTGCCGATCGCCAATAAATAAAAGGCGATGCGATTACGAAATGAACCGCGCCGTCGTTTATGAGTTGAGGACTGGGACATTGAAACGTTAGCGTCGGGCATCATCACTTTTACCAGCACCACGAGCTTTCATACAAAAAATACGAATTGGCGTTCCTTGTAAATTAAATTTTTGTTTGATGTTTTTAATTAAAAATCGGCGATACGAATTTGTCACACCATCTGGATGATTCGCGAAAGCAATAAATGCAGGCGGTTTCTGATACGTCTGAGTCAAATAATAAAATTTAACATTCGTCGTTCCCCAAACCGGAGCCGGAGCTTTTCGGATCACGTCGAAAAAGAAATCATTTAAATCTGACGTTGGAATTTTACAATTAATTTTATCAGTCACAGATTCAATTTCTTTGAATAAATCACCCATTCCATTATTTTTTAAGGCCGACGTAAAAACCACCGGAACATCAATAAAGAAATGAAACGTCTCGGCCACTTGCGCTAAAAATCGTTGTTTGTAATTATTAAATTCGGCATGACCCAGATCTGATTTGTTCGCGACCAAAATCACACCCTTATGGTCATCTAAAATCGACTGCATAATTTTTGCGTCTTGTTCTGTGGGACCAATGGTTCCATCAACGACTAACAGAACAATATTCGCACGGCGAATTGTTTCTTGGGATTTAAATGCCGAAATAATTTCGATATCTTCTTCACGTTTTGATTGACGACGAAGACCTGCTGTATCGACCAGAACATATTTTTTATCATTAAATTCAAGAGGTGAATCGACAGAATCCACAGTTGTCCCTGCAATGTCAGAAACCATCATTCGGTTCATTCCTAATAAACAATTACAGAGTGAACTTTTTCCGACGTTTGGTTTCCCGACCATCGCAATACGCATGCCCTCGACCATTGTTTTTGGTGCTTCTGGAACCATTTTCACAATCCACTCAAGCACATCAGAAACACCTCTTCGCTGTTCAAAAGATGTCGATACAACATCCAAACCAAATTCATGAAATTCAGCATTCATCAAATCTGCCTCATGCGGGCTGTCGACTTTATTCACAACTAACAACATGGGTTTACCCGTTTGTTTGGCGATTTTAATAATGTCACGGTCTTCAGGCAAAAGTCCTGCACGGCCATCCATCACAGCAACAATGAAATCAACAGTAAATAAAAATTCAACGACTTGTTCTTTGATCATTTTTGAAAAAATATCACTAGCTTCAGTGACGCCACCCGTATCAATTAAATCAAATGATTTTCCCCAAATATTTACGGGTTCAAGCATAATATCACGAGTCACACCGGCCAAGTTTTTAACAACCGCTTTTCGTGAATCCGTCAGGATATTAAATAAAGTTGATTTGCCAACATTCGGGCGACCTATGATAGCAACCTTGGCGGCATCAATGAATGAGTTATTCAGATTTTGTGACATATTTTAATTCTTTCATTGTAGTTTTGTTTTCATACCAGTTGTCTTTAACGACGACGTTTAATTCTAAATATACTTTTTGAACATCCATCATTTTTTGAATTTCAGCGCGGGATTCTTCGCCAATTTTTTTAATATTCGCCCCGCCTTTACCAACGACGATCGGTTTATGCGAATCACGTGCAACTAAAATATCAACATAAAGTTTCGGACATGGTTTTGCATCTTCATCAAATTTTCGTGTTTGAACGGCCAGCTGATATGGAATTTCGAAATTTAAGATTTCAAAACATTTTTCACGAATAATTTCTTCGGCTAAATTTCGCATGCTTTCAGTTGTATACAATTCAGTATCAAATAGTGGAGCTTCTGAGATCGGCAGAATATTCATCATCTGTTCAAGCAATTCATGACGTTCATCTTTATTGGCTTTGGTATTAGATATTGAAAGCGCTTTCATGCCTTTCATTTCGACCATGTCTTTGATGATTAAAATACGATGCGATTTTTCTGTGATGTCGGTTTTTGTAATCACTCCGATCCAAGGTTTATTTGATCTGTGTACGAGATCAATAATTTCTTCGTTTCTGGCTGCATCTGATTCGTCAATACTTAGAACTGCAACTAAAGCATCAGATGATTGAATCACTTCTTCGGCTTCTTTTTGTAAAAACGAATTTAAACCGCTGGTTGATTTAATTAATCCCGGCGCATCCACGAAAACGATTTGGCCAGCGTCGGTTGAATGAAGTCCCATCACACGACGACGTGTTGTTTGTGGTTTATTTGTTACGATTGAAACTTTCTCTGAAATTAAAAAATTCAAGAGTGAACTTTTACCAGCATTCGGCTGGCCAATAAGGCCCAGATAGCCTGCTTTGTAATTTGGGTTATTTACTTTTTGTGTCATTTTTTGCCTTTACGTTTAACTTTATATTTTCTTTAATATTTTCATTTATTTTTTTAATTTTTGATAATTCTGTAATTAATTTTTGTGCCGCTAATTGTTCGGCGATTTTTTTACTTAGCCCCGTTGCACGAATTGAGTCTTGTCCTGAAATAGAAATAGAAACTTCAAATTCAGGTTTGTGCGAAGGACCTTTTGTCGCCTCTAATTTGTATACAGGGACGCCCAGTTTTAATTTCTGAGTGATTTCTTGAAGTCTGGTTTTATAGTCTTTTTCAAATTCAAGATCAGGTTTGATGTTTTCGATATCCATATTAAATTCTGATAATAAATATTTTTTAACTAGATTAAAATCTGCATCTGAATAAAACGCTCCGACAAGCCCCTCGTACGCAGATGCAAGCAACCTTGGCTTCAAATGTGATTCTTGTTCTTTTTCACCAGGGCCAAGAATTAAAAATAATTGAAGATTCATTTTTTTTGCTTTTTCAGCCAAAATATCTTGATTGACAAGACTTGCGCGTTTTTTTGAAAGTGCGCCTTCTGTATCATTGGGACTTTGATTCATTAAATTTTCTGCAATAACTAAACCTAAAACAGCATCACCTAAAAATTCAAGCCGTTCATTGTGTATTTTATTTTTATTTTCGCCAATGCAAAAACTTTTATGAGTGAGCGCATGCTCAATTAAAGATTTATTCTTAAATTCGTATTTAAAATATTTTTCGATATAATCTGTGATTTTTTCCATATTATTGTATTTCACAAATCACGACTCGACTCAGTAGCTTGAATAATTTCACCA
>CANBND010000028.1 GCA_947370945.1 Pseudobdellovibrionaceae bacterium
TTATTTTGACCTATGTGATTCAAAAAACACAAATTGGTCGCGCTATGCGCGCCGTCAGCAGTCGCCCTGATATGGCTCCGCTGATGGGTATTAATAATAATAAAATTATTTCAAGCACTTTTATGATTGGTTCGATGTTGGCCGGTGTCGCTGCTGTATTAGTTGCGACGAAATATCCAAAAATTGACCCCATGATGGGAATTAAAATCGGCACCAGCGCCTTTGTCGCCGCTGTTTTTGGTGGTATCGGAAGTTTATCAGGCGCCGTCATTGGTGGATATTTACTGGGCCTGGGTGAATTTTATTTGATCGGTTACGGCGGATCAACATACCGCGAAGCTTTATCGTTTGGAATTTTAATTTTGATTTTAATTATCAAGCCTACGGGTTTGATGGGGGTCACATTAAAAGAAAAAATTTAATTCTTATTTTAATTTTTAATTTTATTTTTGTTGGTGCAATTTGCCAATATTTTTTAAATTCATATATTCAAGCTTTATTTATTACATTTATGATTAACGCCATGATGGCGTTGGGTTTAAATTTTATCACAGGCGTCGCCAATCAATTTTCGTTAGGATCTGCGGGATTTATCGCGCTGGGTGCGTACACATCGGCCGTATTAACCAAAGAATTTTTTCATGCGTGGTATTTGATTCCACTGACGGCATTGATTGGCGCCAGTGTTTCGGGCCTTGCAGGATACTTAGTTTCAATTCCGTCGTTTCGTTTAAAAGGTGATTATTTAGCGATCGTTACAATGGGTTTTGCAGAAATTGTGCGCGTCATTTTTTTAAATTGGAATTATGTCGGCGCAGCCCGTGGCTACAACGGAATTATGAAATGGCCTGATTTTTCATGGGCTTATTTTGTAACGGGTTCATTTTTAATTTTAACTTTTACAATTTTATATCATTTAAAAATTTCTTGTTTCGGCAGAAATTTATGGGCCCTGAACGAAGACGAAATTGCCGCCGAAGTCATGGGAACACCCGTAGCCCGCAGCAAACGAACGGCATTTATGATTTCAAGTTTTTTTTCAGGTCTGGCCGGCGCCATGTACGCGCATCATTTGGGTTATATCAGCCCCGGATCATTTGGTTTTTTAATGACTGTAAATGTATTAATTATTTCAGTGCTTGGCGGATTGGGTTCGATGTCGGGCTCAGTCATTGCTGCAGCAATTTTAACAGCGTTACCCGAAGTTTTACGAAGTCTGCCGACGGGTGATATTGATATTCGAATGATTGTATTTCCGATTTTATTAATTTTGATGATGATACTTCGCCCACAAGGTTTGTTCGGACGCAAAGAAATTTGGGACACAAAATAAAATGTCTGACTTTGCAAATAACATTAAAAATACAGCTCTGCTTGAAATTAAAAATTTAAATTTATCATTCGGCGGCATCAAAGCCGTTCAAAATGTTTCGTTCGATTTAAAAGAAAATGAATTACTGGGCCTGATCGGTCCAAACGGCGCTGGTAAAACGACAGTGTTTAATATGATTTCTGGTTTTTACCGCGCGGATAGCGGTGATATTTTATTTCAATCTAAAAATGTTGTAAAAAAAATTAATGATCTTAAGCCAGATGCCGTCAATAAAATTGGAATTGCACGCACGTTTCAAAATATCAGATTATTTGGTCAATTGTCTGTTCTGGATAACGTGCAGCTGGCCTTACAACAACGCGCACCCATCGCGTGGTTTGATTCGATATTTCGCACGAAAAAATATTTACAGACTGAACTTGATTTAAAAAATGAATCCTTAGAATTATTAAAAATTTTCAGCCTTGATGTTTTATCGAATGAAAAAGCCAGTCAGTTATCATACGGTTTACAGCGAAAACTTGAAATCGTCCGCGCGTTGGCGACCAAACCGAAACTTTTGATTCTGGACGAACCCGCTGCAGGCATGAATCAAACTGAAACAGATGATTTAAAAAAATTAATTTTATTTATTAAAGATCATTTTAATTTAACAGTTTTATTGATTGAGCATGATATGAAATTTGTGATGTCGATTTGCGAGCGCATCGTCGTTTTAAATCGCGGTGAAAAAATTGCAGACGGCACACCCACTGAGATTAAAAAAAATAACAGTGTGATCGAGGCCTATTTAGGCAAAAGGTCAGTGGCAAATGTCTAAATCAGAAATCACAATCAAAAATTTACAAGTCAGTTACGGCAATATCAAAGCCGTCAAAGGTTTGAACTTCAGTTTTAAATCTGGCGAAATTACAACACTGATCGGCAGCAATGGCGCTGGTAAAACATCGACACTGAAAGCTGTCATGGGCCTACTGCCATCAACAGGCGAAATTTTATTGAATCAAAAAAATATAAATACTTTGCGAGTTTCAGACAGACTTAAACAAAAAATTACTTTGTGCCCCGAGGGCCGTGGTATATTTCCGAATTTAACTGTGCTAGATAATTTGATGATCGGCGCGTATCAAAATTCGAATAAAAAAGAAATTTTAAATCTGATTGAACAGCAATTTGTTCTCTTTCCGAAACTGGCCGAAAGAAAGTCACAAATGGCCGGAACACTTTCTGGCGGCGAACAACAGATGCTGGCGATCGGACGCGCTTTGATGATCAAGCCTGATTTTTTAATGTTGGACGAACCTTCATTGGGTCTTGCGCCCGTAATTATTGAACAAATTTTTGATAAGTTTTTGCAATTGAAAAAACAAGGTCTGGGTTTATTATTGGTCGAACAAAATGCCATTTTAGCTCTTGAAATTTCAGATCGTGCTTACGTGCTGGAAACAGGCGAAATTAAATTATCTGGCACTGGCCAAGAACTGCTGAATGATTCACGGGTTCAAGAAGCGTATCTCAGTTAACCCAAGCCCTTCGTCGCAACCAGTTTTCAAACCCAGATCTGAACAATTACATTTATTTTTGATATCCTAAGAAAATGAAATTTTTGCCTCTATTTATTATTCTACTTTTCGGCTCTTTTTCAAAAGCTGAAAAAGCCTATATCGATAATATCGAAGATGATGACGCAAAAATTTCAGTATTTAATTTGCCCGGACAAACTTGGAATTACTGCCCGACCGAAGCAAAAAAATGTAAACCCGCCATTGGCTGGTTAGATCGTGATTCCGAAATTGAAACGGTTGGCGAAATCGTCTACCACAAAACAATCGACCCAACAACAATGGAACCTGTGAATGAATCTTTTGTTAAAGTTAAATTTAAATATTCGCGCAAAGACAACAACGGAAATCTGATTCAAAAAAATGGCGAAGGGTATATTCCATCGAACTATGTTTCAAAAGATAAATCCGCAGGCTTATTTTCACTTTCAACTTATGGTTCAAAATCAACAAATGAGACATGTGTTCGATTGAATTCTCAAAAAAATCTAACTCAATTTTCAGAAATAAAAAAAACGATAACACCCTTATTGAAACCCATCGAAAATTTATCTGTTGTACAAAAAGCTGATATCTTAGACCAAGTTGTTGGCTTCTGCCCGCTCAAACCACCAAATAAATTTTCTTTACCAGCAATGACCAAAAACAAAAATACTTACGATACTTTGATTAAATCAAAAATTGACAAAACCTATACAGAGCAAAATATTCCGAAAATTAAAAATGAAAAAAATCAATTGATGACAAAAAACAATTTAATTGAAATCGATGCTTTGGCCAGAACGTTGTACGGAGAAATGGCGATCTGTTATAAAAATGGTTTGCAGTATCCGATGGCTGTTGCAAAAATGATTTTAAATCGCTCAGAGAAAACAAGCAGGCATAGCGAATTTATTAAACCACCGCACGGTGAACCCAAGCCTGATATCGCCAAAGTTTGTACAACGCCGTCACAATTTTCGATGTGGTTTAAAAAGGTTGGCGGTTCAAAAAACAATCCACTTCACCATGGCCTTTGTCCTCCGCAACAAACGAACAAACCCTATTGGAACGGAAAATCTGCATCAAAATATGAATCAGATTTATGGAAAAATTCAGTACGCATTGCGACCGAAGCTGTACTGCACCCGACTCAATTTAAAAAACGAACTGCCGCTATTGATGGCTATTTTTACACTTCAGGCATGGGTCAGTTTTACGATATGAAAAAACAAAAAAACGTTCAAATCGAAGGTCGCGCGATTGACAAGAGCAATTGCCTCGAAATTTGGAAAGAATAGCATAATTTTTTTGACTCACTAAAGCTGCCGTCATACACCCTTTAAAAACAAAGGGGTTTTGTATGAAAAAAAATCAACTAATGATCATCATGGCTTTCGTATTTGCGGCACAATTTATTTTTGCCAGCCAATTAACTGTCGAAGAAAAAACTTTAGATTTTCAACAATTACTTGGGCGCATTAAATCAAGTTACGGTCCACTGGAATATAAAAAATCAGTTTTAAATATCGATATCGATAAATTACAAACTGAATATTTGCGTCGTATTCAAGAATCAAAAACGAACGACGAATTTTATTATGTCATTAATCAATTCGTTGCTGAATTCAAAGATTCACATTTTGCAGCGATGACGCCATCAAATCGCAGATCGGCATTGCCATTTTTTGTTGATTTAGTTCAGGGCAAAGTTTTAGTCGATGCTAAAAACACGACTGTCCCCTTCACTGATGCATTGACTGTTCAAAAAGGTGACGAGATCACACACATTAACGGCGTACCGGTTCAAGACGTCATTCAATCTTTGTTGCCTTATGTTGGCGAAGGTTTTGATCAAACTCGTAAGCGTATGGCTACATGGATGCTGACATCGCGTCGTGCGGCGAGATTACCATTGATCGATGGCCCTATTGACTTAACAATTAAGTCCGTTGGCAAAGTTGATATTCGTACAGAAAAATTTTCTTGGATTCAAACGGGTGAAGATTTACCAGAAACACTCGAGGCTGTTCGTTCACGGTCAAACTTAAATTCAGACCGCCCTTCATATTTGCAAAATCTATCGATCAAATCACAAATGGCAAAAACTTTTGGTGATGGCGAAAAAATCGAAAGAAATTTTTTCTGCTCAGGAACAACTCGCGTTGAAATTCCAGCAGACGCCATAAAAATTTCAGAGACTCCGTTTGTGTCTTATTACTGGCCAACAGCTAAGGGTAACATCGGTTACGTTCGTATCGGTCACTATTCACCCGAAGGTGACGACGCAGATAAAGCGATCGCATTAAGTATTTCACAATATGAAAAAGTCATCGGCATCATGGAAAAAAATACAGTCGGATTAATCATAGACCAAGACCACAACTGCGGTGGATACATTGATTTAGTGAACAAAATGGTCGGTCTGTTTATGGATAAACCGTATCGTCCGATGAGTTTTAAATTCGTGGCGAATAAGGAAAATGTTCTTGAATACAAAAAATATGCGGATGGTCTTGATCCGTTGTCATCATGGTACGATATGACAATGAAAGTTTTTGAATTATTAAAAACGACTTGGCAAACAGGCACAAGACTCACTGATTTTACATCTTTAAATGGTGATGAATGGATTCAACCGAATTTAATTCATTACACAAAACCTATTGTGATGTTGATTGACGAAATGTCGGCCTCTGGAGGAGACGCGTTCCCTTCATTAATGCAAGGCTATGGGCGTGCAAAATTATTAGGTACGCGCACGATGGGCGCTGGTGGCCACGTTACAGAAAATGCACCTCTGAATTATTCGCAAATCGAAGTCAGCATGACGCGATCTATGTTTTTCAGACCTGACGGTGTACCCGTTGAAAATAATGGCGCCGTACCAGATTACAAATACGAAATTACAACCGATGATTTCGTCGGTGGCTACAAAGGATATCAGAAATTTTATACGGATACTTTGTTAACTTTAATTAAATAAATTGGATCTTGAAATAAAAAAAAGGGTCTGGACATCATCCAAACCCTTCATCGACTAATTAGAACATGGTTATCTTAACTATTTAATATTATCTCTTCATCTGAATTACTTCGTTCAGTAATTCATCTGATGTTGTGATTGTTTTTGCATTGGCTTGGAACGCACGTTGATCAGTGATCATGTTCACAAACTCAGACGCTAAATCAACCGTTGAACGCTCAAGTGATTTCGCCATTAATGTTCCACGACCTGATAATCTTGGAGCACCTGTTGAAGGCTCGCCCGAATCACGCGATTGTTTAAATAAGTTTCCGCCGACTTTATGAAGTGCTTCTGCATTTTCAAATTTTGATAAAGCAATTTGACCTAAATCTTTAACGTGTCCGTTTGAATATGATGCCGTTAAAACACCTTCGTCATTGAACGAAAGGTTTGTGACCATACCCGCAGCAAAACCATCTTGACCCCATTTAATGATGTCAGATTCCTTGCCGTATTGTTTTGTGCCTTCACCTTTACCGCCTGAAGCGATATCATCACCGAAATTAATTTTAACTTGTTGATCTAATTTGGCACCGCCTAAGAAATTAAATGACGAATTTGTAATTTCTTGAGTATTTAATTTTCCGTCTTCTGTGAATGAAACGCGGCCTTCACAAACTTGTGCTAACTGTTGACCCTCTGGAGTTCCGCCGTCGACTTCTTTACCGTCAACCAATCCGCGGAATGTCCAAGTGCGATCTTGGCCTTTATTGAAAAATAAATTTAATAAATGTTTGTTACCTTGAGAATCAAACATTTCAACACCTGTTGCATAGTGCGACGTTTTATATGGATCCTTGGGATCAAAAACTTTTGAATCCGCTTCGTTGCGCGAATCTAAATTCAAATCTAATTTAATTTCATTTGTTGCTTGCGCATTCACTAAAGCTTGTGGAAATTTAATATCGCCCATCTTAGTTTCGATGCCGCCTTTTTCGTTGGCTTGATAACCTTGAACTTTTAATTTTGCATTGTTCACTAAGTATCCATCTTTATCAAAATGAAATGAACCATCGCGAGTATAACTTGTTCCGTTATCACCTTTGACTTGAAAAAATCCATCACCGTTCACTGCTAAATCTGTGGCGCGATCTGTGTGATCTAAGTTACCTTGGGTCATTAATGGGTTAACAGCTTCAACGCGAACACCACGACCCACTTGATTACCACCGTCGATACCTTTTAAATTTCGTGACATGATGTCACCAAATTCGGCACGCGATGCTTTGAATCCAGTTGTGTTTGAGTTTGCGATATTGTCGGCTGTGACACTTAGACCTTGTCCCATTGCTTGCATGCCGGAAACGCCAGTCCACATTGATGATAGTACGCCCATGATAACCTCCATGTTTATCGCAGAAAAAATATCTGCGATGTTTTTGTTTTGAAGGGCCCCCTCTACGAGGACCAGCCCTATTTTTTTATCTCTGTAGTCGACAGAAATAAAATTTTAAAAATAATTTAGATAACTACTGTTGAATCGATGTTGGTAAAAACATTTTCTTTTAAACTGTTTTTATCCATCACTGTCACAACCGTATTGTTCTTCACACTAACGATCAAAGCTGAATCATCCATTAACACCAAAGTATCTTTCGATCCCTTTGCGGCAGCCTTTTTGATCGCGTCATCCAGTTTTTGTAAACGTTCGGGATTGTAACTGATCCCTCGTGTTTGCATACGCTCGATCGCGTGATTCGAAAATTTTAATGAAGATTTTAAATCTTCGGCTTTCAAAGTTTCTGGCTTTTGTACGCCTTCACTTTTTGTGGCCTTATTTAAATTTCCAGCTAAGTTTTCACTTAAAGTTTCCTCGAAAGAAGTTCCACCCGCTTGTTCCTTCAAAGATTTTTTAATCTCTGCTGGAGCCTTTGGAATCAGATTTTCTATGCGACCTAATTGGTTCGCTAGTCTCATCTTATCCATCAGCGCACCGAACTTTCTGTCATAGTTTCTGCTGTCGCAGGTTTTTTGTTTTCAGTGTCCGAAGTTTTATTCATAGCTTCTTTAACTTTATTCAACAAACCGCCCTCCATGCTGACGTTTGATAAAACATCATCTGCAGAGCCCGACATCGCTTTACGCTGTGCTTCGGTTTTCTCTTCTTCCTTGTTATTAGCTTGCTGCACTGTTGCCTGTTTCTTCAAGTCGAGATCCGTAATGTTCTTTGTATTCTGGTCGTTCCTCATAAGACTTGGGTCTGAAAACTGACGAATGTCCTTCAGCCTTACAGCTTGTTTTCCGATCTGTAAGACGGGGCCTTCAGGTGAAAAACTCATTCCTGTGATGACGCCTTCGAAATCTGTTTTCGGTTGAATTTTATTTCCACCCATTCCTGTCGCTGCAATTTGAAAAGTGTAATTTCCAGCAGGAGCTTTTCGACCTTTATCATCATTTCCATTCCAAGAAATTTCATTTTCACCGGCTTTTAATTCATTGAATTTATATTCGCGAACAACGTCACCTTTCGAATTCATCACTTTCACGTCAGCTTGCTTTGCATCCATCGGTAATTTGAATTTAAAATCATGCGCGCTATCTAAATCACTGCGTACAATTTTTGATGAGTCACCCGACACTTGTTTGCCAATCAGATTTAACGCCTGAAATTGTTCAACAGGTTTGCTTGCACCTTTAATTTCAGTCAACGTCGTATTCATGTTTGTCATTTGCTCGAGCGAAGAAAACTGCGCTAACTGCGCGGCCATCTCATGATTCTTTAATGGATTCGATGGATCTTGATTTTTTAACTGAGCAATCATCAATTTAAAAAAAGCATCTTTATCCATTTTACTGCTGCCAGAACCTTGCACTTGTTTTGATGGATCAACCCAGTTTTTATCTGCAACTTTATTTAAAACATTTCCAATGTTTTCATCGCCTAACATTTGCTTTTGCGCATCTGTTAATTGCGCTTGTTGCGGTCCTTCTTTTAAATTTGGTGCTGCTTGACCTGCATCTTGCCAAGTCTTAACTCCGTTACCTGCGCCCATTACTGACATAAAGACCTCTTTCTATTTTTAAACTGATTACGCCACTGTTTCATTGCAGCTACGCTACCGCATTCAATCCCTGCGCTTTATTCAGTCCGTAATATTGACTGGCCGCAGATTTTTGAATACTTTTTTGTGCGTTTGCAATCGAAGTCACAACAGGTCGATCTTCATTCAACAAAGTTTTTGTAAAACTGCGTTGCTGATTCTGATTTTTTTGTTGCTGCATCTGTTGCTGAAGTTGATCAAACGTTTTTGATTGATTCGATTCAGAGCCAGCTTGCTGATTGCTGTTTTGCAACGATCCAGAATTATTTTCCGTATTCGTCGCGTTCACACTGTTAATCTTAACATGTTCTAGACTGATTTGTCGCGCTGCCAGACTAGACCTTAGATCAGAAAGACTATCCTCGATTAATTTTTTCACAGATTTATCCTGCGTATTTAATTCGATATTCATTTTTCCGTTGGTCATCATCACCTTTAAATGCACGTCACCCATTCCATCGGCACCGTTCATTTTCAAAGTCACTTCACCGCCACCCTTTGTTACTAAATAATTGGCTTGGTTTAACAATTCTTTCACGCTTGGGTCATTCGTTGTTTCTGTGTTTATTGTATCCACAGCGGCAGATTTTGAATGATCTGTTCCCTGCGCTGATAATTGCGAATGAAATTCATTTTGCCCCACGTGTTTAGAATCTGTTTTCATCAATTCATTTTTAATCTGATCTTCTTTCAAAGATTTCTGATCTGTGGATGATTGGTCTGATGATTGATCACTGTTTTTAGCATCCGATTGAATATCAGCTGTCGCATCCTGCTGAGCTGAATTCATCACTGACGTATTTTTTTCTAATGCTTCGAGCTTTTCTTTCAATTGATCTAATTTCAGCTCTGACAGCTCTGTACGATCTTTTTTTAAAGCGTCCATGACTTTGTCTTGAAATGCATTCGGAGACTCACTTGTTGATGCACTTGCTGAATACGGCAAAGAAATATCAACCTCGTCCTGAGTTTGAATTTCTTTTTGATCCACAGCAGATGCATCCTGCATTTGTGCGGGTTCAATTGCTATTTTATCAGCAGCAGACAAATCTTTGGTTAAATCAATTGTTAAATTTTTTTGTGATTCTTCGACCTGTGCCAAATTTTCTTCGAAATCTGGGATTTTAACTTCACTCTCGTCAGAGACCATGTTCATTAAAATCATCGCTTTATCATTTTTTAAATCTAACTTTTCTTCACCACTTTCTTTATCATTGCTTTTACGATCTTCTTTTTTTGCAACCTTCTTTTTATTTTCCCCAGGTTGGCTTTCTTTTTTTTCAGCTTTCGGATCTTTTTTATTTTCCTTGAGTTGATCTTTTCTAAGTTGTTCTTTTAAATTGTTTTTAAAATCACTCCCTAAATTTTTCGAACCCAATTCCGTTGGCTTTTCAGATTTTTGACTTTTGATCAACCCATCTGTTTGTTGTGGGGGACTGACACTGGTCAGTTGATTGAGCACATTCCTCCTTGGTTAAGGTTTACTTTCATTATTTGTTTTTCCATTCGTATTTGGTTCAGCGGACAATGCTGGCATTCTGTAACCTGCATATTTTTCTGCAAAGACCTGCGCCTTTTCAGTTTTAATTAAATTTAAAATATCTGCGGCGCTTTTCTTTTTCATGCGACTTAAAATTTCAATCACTAAATCTTCGTCCATTTTTTCAAAAACTTGCGCCGCTTGAATCGGTTTCATGTTTGAATAAACTTGAACTAATGTATCGACTTTGCTGCTGTCAGCGGCAATGCGGTCTTTTAATAAAGTTGAAATTTTTGTTCTGTATTCTTCGAGTTGTACCAGTTTAGATTCAATCTCTGTTTTTTGTTTTGCGATTTCAGCAGATTTTTTATTCAGATCTTCTTCACGTTGATCTAATTCTTTTTTTCGTTCGGCCAATTTAAATAAAAAATCTGATTCATCAACAGATTTTGGTTCGGCTTTGGCTTCCGTTTTAGCTTCCACTGATTTTTCATCAGTCGCTGTGGGTATTTTTGTTTCAGCTGGTTTTTCCAAAGCTTGAGCTTCACCCAGACCGATTTCGATTTTTTTAACATACGTTTCGATTTGATCAAAATTTTCAACGGCTAAAAAGAATCCTCCCGAAAATAATAAAAACAGAAAAAATTGTGTCGCTGGAAATTTTTTATTTTTTATTTTCGTTTCAGTTTTTGCTTTCTTCATTTGTTTTGCTAATGCAGACACATCCACAGGTTTCTTAACAGTCTGCCCTGTCGTGTTTTGCTTCACTTTTTTAAAAAACTGATCGTACGATTGACTCATTATTTTTCTATCCTTGCGTAACGTAAAGTTGCAATTTCATCCAACTCTTTACTTTCGTTGTCATAAAAGGCTTTCAGAAATTCTTCTTTTTTCTTCTCTTTAAGCCTCTCCATCATTTTAGCCTCTGTTTGGGCTTTCAGCAAAATTTCACGATAGGACTCGACTTCTTTTTCTAATTTTTTAAGACTTTCGTTCTGTCGGGCTATACGCAAGTCTTGCCCTGACAGGTATAAATTGATTTGCTGAACTTGATCTTGCCAATGATTCTGAGTTCTGACGATTTCAGATCTGTGCGCAATATTTTTTTCTTTTTCAAGAATCATATTATCGCGAATTTGTTCTGCGGCTGATAAATTATTTTGTGCTTGAATAAAATAACGCTTCGCAAGATCGACTTGCAAATTTCTATGATTTAAAACTTTTTCTAAAGAAAATTTAAATTTCATCATCATCCTTGATTCGAAATTTTATAAAATTATTTAAACTTTAAGGTCGCGACTATAATTTACGCGCCGGCAGTTAAATTTTGCATTTGCTTAATACATTGCTGCATCGTCGAATGATCTTCTGTTTTCTGTTTTAAAAATTCATTCAGTGGCTCTATCAACTTAACAGCTTTATCAATTTTAGGATTTGCTCCGGCCTTGTACGCACCGATATTAATTAAATCTTCGGCGTCTTTATACGTCGCAAGTAATTCACGCATTTTATTAGCCATGCGTGCATGATCTGGTGACGTGACTGCCTTCATCACTCGACTGGCACTTTGTAAAATATCAATCGCAGGGTAGTGGCCTTTGTGTGCCAAATGTCTGGATAAAACAATATGACCATCAACAATTGAACGTACAGAGTCTCCGATCGGATCATTCATATCATCACCTTCAACAAGTGTTGTATAAAATCCCGTGATCGAACCTGCATTTTCAAAATTTCCGGCGCGCTCTAATAATTTAGGTAAAGTCGAAAAAACACTCGGCGTATAACCACGCGAAGTTGGTGGTTCGCCAATGGATAAACCAATTTCACGAAGTGCCATTGCAAAACGTGTCACTGAATCCATGACTAATAAAACATTTTTGCCTTTGTTTGCAAAAAATTCTGCAATTGCTGTTGCGACATAAGCTCCGCGCATACGTAGCAGCGGGCTTTGATCGCTGGTCACACAAACCACCACTGTTTTTTTCATACCTTCAGGGCCTAATTCATTTTCAATAAATTCGCGAACCTCGCGACCACGTTCACCAATCAGAGCAATCACATTAATGTCGGCTTCGGTTTGTTTCGCCATCATTCCCATCAATACGGATTTTCCAACACCAGAGCCTGCCATGATCGCAACACGCTGACCGCGCCCCACTGTGATTGCAGAATTAATTGCGCGCACACCAACGTCCAAAGATTTTCTGATCGGTTCACGTGATAACGGATTTACAACTTCAGCATACAACGGAACTTCTTTGGTTGTTTCGACGGGACCTAATGAATCAATTGGAACACCCAATCCATCAATAACACGACCCAACAAATCATCACTGACTTTTACGGTCGCGATTGATTTTGATAAAATAATTTTAGAGCCTAACGAAACTCCGCGCATTTCACTGAGCCCCATCATTAAAACTTGGCGATCTTTAAATCCGACAACTTCGGCGTACAATGGTTTTGTTGATGTTGGCGTTTCAATCTGACAAATACTTCCGACACTGGCACCCGGTAAAAAACCTTTAATTAATAATCCTGTCACCTCTGTGACCTTGCCGCTGTCTTTTGTGAGATGAATATTTTTTAAAATATCAGAATATTTATCAAAATTAATATCCACAGATTATCCTACTTTGCTTTTTACTTTAGGCAGGGCTTGTTTCATCTCATCCCACAGTTTGCTTGTACGTTCAGGGATACGAGCATCAATGACGCCGTAATTTGTTTCTACGATACAACCGCCGGGTTCAATATGTGGCATCGATTGTAATTTAATATTTTTTAAAAAATCAAATTCGCGCCCTGTTTGTAATTTCATAGATTCTAAAAACTGAATTTGTTCTGGCGAAACTGAAACTGTGACGTCTTCGTCAGCCTGTGCTGTTTCAATTGATTTCTGAATCACTGATAAAATAATTTCCGGTTTTGATTCGATATGATCAAATGCCAATTTTTCTGCAATACGATAAACCATCGTCATCAAATGTGTTTCATTTTGGTGAGCCAATTCTTCTTTGAGTTGACCTAGTTTCTGAATTAAATTTTGCAATTGATCCAAACCCGAATTGATATTGGAAGACGTAGATTCAAAAGCTTCTTTGTGTCCTTCGGTTTTTCCCAAATCATAACCTTGTGCAAAGGCTTGCTCTTGAATTAAGGCCACTTTTTCTAAGGCTAAGTCTTCAATTTTTTGTTCTTCGGATTGTTTTTCGATTTCAGCAACGCCTGTGGTATGGCGCAAAACATCACTCATGATAAAATCAGAGCCCTGTTTTTTTTGAATCAAATAATCCAAAGCTGCAGTTGGCGTTACTGCCGCAAAATCTTTGGGTTTGTATTCAAGTACAGTGGCTGCTGATAAATTTGTTTTTTGAGTCATCGATTATGTCTTTCCATTTTATACCATCGCATCTTCTGTGCCACCACGAGCAATAATAATTTTGCCTTCAGCCTCTAATCGACGAGCTACATTGACAATTTCTTGCTGTGCGCCTTCAACATCAGACAAACGCGCAGGCCCCATATTGGCTAAATCTTCACGAAGCATTTCGGCCGCACGAGCTGAAATATTTTTGAAAATTTTTGTACGAATGTCTTCGTTTGCTGTTTTTAAAGCCATCAACAGTTTATCATTCGCAACTTCTTTCAGAAGCATTTGAATACCACGATCATCAATTTTTGTGACGTCCTCAAAGACAAACATCAACTTACGAATTTCTTCAGCCAATAATGGATCTTTTTCTTCCAATCTGGACATAATCGATTGTTCAGTATTTTTGTCCATCACGTTCAGCATTTCAGCCACTGGTTGAACTCCACCCAACGAAGCCTGTTCAACAGAGTGTGTATTTGATAATTGATTTTTTAACACGCGATCAATATCAGCAATTAATTCTGGATCAACATTTTCTAAATTTGCCATCCGCATAACGACTTCAGCTTGTAAACTTTCGGGCAAACGACGTAACACTTCACCTTTTTTTTCTGATTCAAGATGCGCTAAAATAACTGCAACAGTTTGTGGGTGCTCATTCACTAAAAATGTTGATAAGGCTTTCGCATCAACCATCTCAAGTGATTCCAGTGTGCGACCACTGCCTCCACTGATATTTAATCCGCCCATCACGCCACGCGCACGCTCTTCGCCGATGGCTTCAACGATGGCTTCTTTACTGGACATTTTATCTGAAAAAATAAAATCTTCGGATTCACTCAGTGTTTCATAAAATTCTTCAAGCACACGTTTTGTCACTTGCACAGGAACAACTTTAAATTTACTCATTAAATGAATTAGCTTTCGAATATCGCCATCATCCATTTTTGTAAATAAAACTTTAATCGCATCGCGACCTAAATAATTCACCAATATGGCCGCTTTATCTATGCCACGCAACGTATCGTAATCTAAATTTTCATACCGACTTGGAGCCTTCATAAATTACGATTCCTTCCGAGCAACCCACATATTAATTGCGCTGGATGCTTTTTCTTCGTCACTGTTCATTAAATTCATAATTCGGTCGCGCAGCAATTCGCTTTCTGCTTTTTCAGGATCAATCGATTCTTGCAACATCGGCAAAATATTACCAAGACCTGGTAATGAATTATCAACAGATTGCAGGTCTTCAAGTTCTTCAAGTGTACGTGGCAACATTTCTTCGACCGTATCAGTGAATGAATCAGTGATCCATTGCATGAATGGACGAATCACCATAAAGAAAAATAACATCAAAGCAAAACCTAACAAACCCCATTTAAACAAAGACTGGATCAGTTTTTTCTTTTCGATATTTGTTAACAGTTTTTCACTTTCAGTAAAATCTTCAGGCTGAAATTGAATCGATTCAATTTTAACAGAATCCCCACGCGCGCCGACAAAACCCACAGCGCTTTTTACTAAAGATTCGTATTTTGCAATTTCTTCGACAGATCTTGGTGCCCATTTTGTTTCAGTTTTTCCGTCAGCGGATGTCGTTGTTGTAGTCACTCCGTCAATCAAAACAGCAACACTTATTTTTTCTACTCCGCCAGCAGCTTCTCTAACATTTCGGGTTGTTTTAGAAACTTCATTATTCACAGTTTTTGATTCTTTTTTAACGTCTTGCTTGAAACCAACTTGGCCTGAATTATCTTCAGCACCTGGTAAATTCGATCGAGACCCCGGCACTCCCGTAGGATTTGTACGCGCACCATCTAAAGATTCTTCACTGGATGTCATACTGCGAAGTGCTGTTTTATCTGGATCCACACTTTCTTCGACAGAGCTGACAACTTTTTGATTAATTGTTGCATCAACACGAGTCACAATTTTACCCTGACCAACAACCTTTGATAAAATACTGTCGATTCGGCTTTCAAATTCTTTTTCAACTTGTGATTTAAGTTCTAAAATTTCACTCGATGCACCAATAGTACCATCAGTTTTCTTAGAAAGCATTTTACCGCTTTGATCAATCACTGTGACGCGATCAGCATCCATACCTTCAACAGCATTTGAAACTAAAAATCTGATTCCGCGAACTTGATCAGCCGTTAAAGTTTTTCCAGCATGCAAAGAAACAACGATCGATGCCGACGGAGCGATAGATTCTTCCATGATCGCTTTTTTCTGTGGCAAGGCCAACATCACTTTAGATTGTTTCACAGCAGACAAAGTATTAATCGCACGCATCAATTCACCTTGAAGTGCACGCTGATAATTTACTTTTTGCGCGTACGAATTGATTCCAAAATCTGTTTTATCAAATAATTCCAAACCAATCGTACCCATATTCGCTGAACCAACTTCAGACATTAATTGCATTTGTGTCGCATGCAAAAATTCATTCGGAACGACGATGGTTTTTCCGTCGTCTTTTAATTGATACGGAATATTTTTCGAAGTTAATTTGCTGATAATTGTCGGCATCTGATCAGCAGGTATATTTGTTAATAAGGGCACATAATCTTTGCCGGAAACCATAAATCCTACAAAACCCATCGCAATAATAATTAACAAACCAGAAACAGTTAATGCAACACGCTTCGTCGGACCGATCGATTTATAAAATTCTTGAAATTGGATGACTAATCCACCGAATAATTTTCCCACATCACACCTGCATTTTCATAATGTCTTGATACGCATCGATAATTTTATTTCGCACTTGCACCATCGCACGTAATGCAATGTCAGCTTTTTCAGACGTAATCATAACTCCTGCGATATCATCCGTTTTACCTGTCGCAAGTTCTTGAACTTTTTGATCTGATTGCAATTGCATTTCATTCACGTTTGAAATGGCTTCATTCAAAGTGTCGGCAAAAGATTTACCATTATTTTTTTCTGTCTTAAACTGATCGGAAACAGAATTTGATGAACTGACGCCAGAACCAATTTTTGTTCCGCTCGTTTCAAGAAATTTATTTGCATTCGAGATTGTTAAACCGTCCATGGTACACCTCTGTTCATATATTTAATTATCTACCAATTTCAAGCGCACTTAAAGCCATATCTTTACTTGCTTGCACAGCCTGTACGTTAGCCTCGTACGAACGCGACGCCTGTATCATATTCGTCATTTCTTCCATCAAATTAATATTCGGATAAGCCACATAACCCTCTTCATTCGCATCTGGATGAGACGGCTCGTATTTCATCAGTGGCGCTTTTTTATCTGAAACAATATCTGAAACTTGCACTCGTGCAAAATCAGATTTTGGATCTGTGACACCGATCACATCACCAAAAGATTTCGCATCGGCAACCGCTTCAAAAACAACGTCTTTTCGACGATAGGGACCACCCTCTGGAGTTTTTGTTGTGTTGATATTTGCGATGTTTGACGAAATCGTATTCATGCGCGCACGTTGCGCCGACATTCCACTTCCGCTAATTCGAAAACCCGATAAAAAATCAGCCATATTTTTTACCTTTCTCCAAGAGCATATTTAATCGAAGCCATTTTTTTATTTATTAATTGTAACGCTGCTTTATACAAAGTGACGTTCTCGGCTTGCGACGTCATTTCTTGTTGTAGATCCACAGTGTTGCCATCGTTATTTACAGCCACATCTGGATTATCATAAATTTCGGTTGTCGTTGTTCCCGCGGCCCCATTGGCAAAATGACTGCTATTCGTTGTCGACATTTTGCTTTTACCATCCACATCCAGTGCACTGGCCAACGCGTCTTCGAAATCCATTTTTTTAGCGTGATAATTTGGAGTCTCTGCGTTCGCAATATTTGCGGCTGTAACATTGTGGCGAATTTGCCGCATACGTAATGACGTCGCAAGTGCGTCAGTTGTTTTGTCAAAAAGATTACTCATAAATGACCCTCCAAACGATATTGATTTAATTTGTTTCGCAAAGTACGAATTGAAATTCCTAAAACTTCTGCGGCTTTTGTTCTGTTCTGTTGAACAAAATAAAGTGTTTGTAAAATATATTGGCGTTCGACAGTTTCCAGTTTTAAACCGACCGGAACTTCTAATTCTGTTTCGCCTAAAATTAAATCGATGTCTTCAGGTTCAATATGATTATTTTTACATTTTTGCACTGCTTTTTCTAATGTATCTTCGATCATTTGTGGGTCTTCGGGCCACTCATATTGCATGAGTTTTTCTTTGGCCTTTTCGGTTAATACCAGACTGCTTTTGTTGTGCATCAACTGTAAAACATTCAAATTAAAATCAATTGTCTTTAAAACTTCGTTTCTTCTGTCAATTTGTGCAGACATTATTTGTCTCCCGAAGGGTTATTCATTGTTGTATCTTTTGCAGTGGCCGGAATACGCTTTAAATATTTTTTATAATCCTGTTTCCATTTTGAATTATTCATTTTTTCTGAGGCTAATTTTTCCCAAAATCCGCTATCAGATCCTTGAAAACCCGCCCATGCTTCTTCTGCTTTTTTCATTTCACCTTGGTTAAAATAAATTTGACCTAACTTAAAGCGCTCTTCAGATAAGGAATGATTTTTTTCATACTTGTTCAACAAATCTGATAACGCCGTGACTGCTGTTTTTGAATCTTTCGAATCGATTCCTACTTTTGCAAGCAATTGATAGGTGCGAATTTTTGAATCATCATCAATTTTTTGTTCACTTAAATTTTTTAATAATTCAGTCGCTTTATCAAAATGTGATTTTTTATATTCAAGGTCTGCCAATCTTAAAACAGCCGCTGCCACTTGCTGAGGTTTGTTTTGCCAAATACGTGCGACTTCGTTCAGATAACGAATCGCGGCATCCGTATCACCCTTTTTTTGGTAAATTTCTGAAACCAAATACACACGTTGAATTTGTTCTTCGTCGGATAATTCTTCAGGTTTTGAAATTTTTTGAATGTCTTCATAGGCTTGCTGATAATTTTTATCCTCGAACAAACACTGTGATTTCATCAAATGAACCGTATCTAACGATGGTAAAACTTGATTTGCACGAATGAACATCGATACATCGTCATTTTTTAGTGCTGTTAATTGATTCAGTGCTTGATCATATTTTTTCAAAGCCGTTCCATAAGCTCCCGCCGATTGATAGGCTTTACCAATTAAAAAACCTGTATCGATTCGATCATTTTTTCTAAGCCACGTATCAGAATATTTTTTCACAGTGGCCAGAACGTCTTTGTGTTTGTTGCTTAATGACAAAAATCGAATTTGATCGTTAATATTTTTAACAATACGTTTTGTCACTTGATCTGAATTTTTTCGGGTCGGCGATGATTGATAAAATTTCGATAAAATATCAATGGCCTGATCATATTCATCACGTCTGGCGTAACCGTCAGAAATCATCGTCGCCTTAAATTGATCCACATTTTCAAGATCGCTTTTAACCGAAAGCTCATTCATTTTCTGAATTGTTTCTTTCAATTCTTGATCCTTCATGCTTTTCATACGCGCGCTTAATAAATGAAGTCTGGCAATAATAGTTTTTGGATTATCACCGTAACGAAAATGAGTTTCTAAAAATGCACCCATAGATTTTGTTTGATCTGTGCTGATAATTTCAAGCAATTCACCCACCCGAGTCAGTGCATATGGTGCATAATCGTGTGTCGGAAACTTCTGTACAAAATCTATCGCCGCAGCATGAGCCTTTTCAGGTTTTTGAGTTCTAAACAATGCTTCCATTTTATTAAAATACGCATTCGGAAATAATGCCAACATGTCAGGATATTTTTGTATAGAGGCTGTATATTGTTCTAAACCTTCAGAATATTCATTTTCGTTCATATGTATGTCTGCTTTACGAAATGCGGCTTCAGATTTAACTAAACGATCTTGTGACTTTTGTTCGACTTCAGAAATAATTTTAAGTGCTTGTGGGGTTTCACTCAGTTTTGATAAACCATACGCTAAGCCCAATTGTGCATACTGATTCGAAATTTTATTTTTATATTTTTCATTTTCAATATGTGAATTAAATTTTCTTGAAGCTTCCAAATAATTTTTTCGGTCCGTATTTAAAAAACCTAAGGCCAATGATGTTCTTTCGGCCAAAGCTGAATTTGGGTATTTTTTCAGAAACTGATCGTATAAAAATGAAGCTTCATCGAAATATTCATTTTTGTTTTCCGTACGCCATAAATTCATTAAACTGTCAGCGGTCATTAAATAGCCCAGTTCAAGATATTCAGATTCAGGAAATTTTTTTTCAAACCATTCAAATGTTTTCTTTAAAACCATGGGGCGATTTTTCTTGAATAGTGTTAATAATAATCGGGCTTGCTTATTTTCTTCCGTGTTTTTAGCCTTAATGTCATACCCAGGTGGGTTTTGTTTCATTTTTTTCCAGAAACTGTATTCTTGGTCTATGATCGGAAAATGCAAATAATAATTCGATAATCCTTTTAAAATTGCTGTCTGACTGACTTCGTAATCTTTTAATTTAAATCTTTTATATTTATCGTCTCCACCATCGAATAAACCAGACCTTAAATCAACGCCAGAATCCATTGATGTTTCGATACCATCAATGTCGCTGATTTTTAAATAATCAAGCCCCGCAGGTTTTCTGGCCGTGTTTTTTTTATCAGGTAACGTATTTTTTGATACTTTTTTCGTTTTATCTTTCGGTAAAACGTCAGTAGACTTTATTTTTGACTCATCATTTAGATAAAAATCGACAATTAATTTCGATGGTTGATCCGTTAAATAATCAAAAGCTTCAACCTGATCATTTTTCAAAACAAATTCAACGATTGAAATATCATCCAAAGATTTAGGTACAACTTTGATGGATTCTACGAATGGATTTGTTTGTACTTTTAAAGCCTGTATAGATTCATTTGATAGGCCCTTGATCGACAGCTGGACTTTCGTCTGCTTTCCTGATTTTAAACGCTGAATATCGTAATCCCAACTTTTTTGACCTAAAATTTCAAAATTCAAAGTCTCGCCCTGTAACTTCAGC
>CANBND010000029.1 GCA_947370945.1 Pseudobdellovibrionaceae bacterium
TTTCGATCATTTAAATATTTTGAATTTATTTTTGAAAAAAAGAAACAGACCTACGTATTGAATTGGTCCCTTTTGCTATGGCAATAAACACTGGTCCATGGGACCGCCAAACCGACGTTTTTGGTCCTTGTTATATCCGCCGCCTACACCGCATGAGCTTAGTTGTTGAATTTAAAATAGAAAGCGGAACTGACCCACCCAACCTATGCCCCTCCTGCGGTTCGTTACCACTCCCCCCCAACAATGGGAAGTGGTAACGAAACGGGGAATAGGTTAGGTGGGTACAGGTAAGTAAAAAATAATAATATATATAATAAGTAGTATAGAGGGGGTAGGGGTATGGAGGAAATGAAAGAAAAAAATAAAATCAAAAATCAAGTTGAAAAAAATGAGGTCACTGATGATGGAAAACTGATAAGAATATCAACAGAAGCTGATGAGGCTTTGACAGGGTTGTTAAAGCGCGTAAATAACACTGAAGACATGCTGAAAGTCACTAAATGGAGCATGGCGAGCTATATTATTGAAAAGTTTTGCCCAAGCTTTACAGCAGATGATATCAAAGCTGTGTATATGCGAACTGTGACTGAACTTGATTTATTCAGAGGAGCGTATAAGCGAGCTATGGAAACCGGCGTTATTCCAGATAATTTGCGAGATTTGTTGTTTGCTAACGCAGGTTTAACTCCAGGTCCCAAAAAAGTAAAAAAAATTAGACACACAGTGGGTAGCAATGCTACCATTAATGAATTGGGGAAATCATGAGTCCGCAGCAATTTAAAAAAATTCGTGAAACATTTGAGCTTACGCAAAATGATTTCGCCTTATGTTTGGGGTTAACTCAAAAAACTGTTAGCCAATATGAAATTGGGTTTCGGACTCCGGGGCCAACAGTTCAAGTTATTGTACAAGCATTAGATAGTATGTCAGTTATTCACGCTAAAAAATTACTTCAGCTTATGAAAAACATAGCTGATCAACAGAAGAAAGATAAATTGCGACGAGTTTTAAATTGAAAGCTCGGAATAATTTGAAAGGGTCAAAAACAATGAACAACATACCATGTGTTGAAATAAAATATATTAATGATGATTTGGGATCATCAGACAAACGTTGTCAGGAAGCATCCGAAATTATTTTTCAGATGATGCTTCTTTCAAAAAAACGTGGTCGACCGTCAAAAAAATTTGATATTGAGGTTTTGGATGCCGCATAAAGTTGGAGCCTATATTCGAGTTAGCACTGAAGAACAGGCCAGTGCAATTGAGGGGTCATTGCAAAATCAACAATATCGTTTGAAAAGCTATATTGATGCTAAAAATATGCAAGAGAAGTCTTGGGGTAAAATTATTGATTTTTATATTGATGATGGTTATTCAGCAAAAGATACAAACAGGCCAGCGTATCAGCGAATGATGTTAGATTTGAAAAATAAAAAAATTGATTTAATTTTAGTGCCAGATCTTTCAAGATTATCACGTAATCTTTTAGATTTTTGTGGTTTGCTTGATTTTCTAGAAAAGTATAAGGCAAGCTTTCTTTCTATAAAGGAGCAATTCGATACGAGTTCGTCAATCGGTCGAATGATGGTATATCAAATTATTACTTTAGCACAATTTGAACGAGAACAAACTTCAGAGCGCGTTGCGCTCGGTGTTCATGCCAGAGGAATGCGCGGTTTATTAAATGGTGGCCGCCCCATTCTTGGTTACGATAAAGATCCAAGTAAGCCTGGCACATATGTTATAAATGAAATCGAAGCTGTGAAGGTTAGAAAAATATTTCAAACGTATATTGAGTCAGGCTCAAGAGCTAAAACTATTTTGAAGTTACAAGAAATTGGTATTGCGCCAAAGGTGAATGCACATTTTAAAAAACAGCGACAAAGTGGTGAATGGACATTAGATCTTTTGGGGATTTTATTGAGCAACGCAACATATATTGGGTGTCATGAAGTTAACAAAAAAAAGAAACACTTGGATCAAGAAACTTTAAAGCCGAATCAAAAATATCAGGCAGTTAAGGCATCGTGGCCGGCTATTGTTGATGAAGAACTGTATTATACTGTTCAAGACCAATTGGCAGCAGCTAAAAAACTTGAACGTACGCGATTAAAAGATGCAAAAATTCGATTATATATACTTTCGGGTATATTTAAATGTGCCGAGTGTGGCCAATCTTTAGTTGGACAGTCATACCATGGTGAAAATGCAGTTTATAAATATTATGGACACACAACACTAGGTGCGAAGAACGGCTGTAAAGTTCAACGCATTTGTGCTGATGAGGTTGAGTCTGTAGTTCTAAATCATCTCAAAGAAAATCTTGTGAAAGCAGGATACTTTGATCGTATAAAAAATAAAATCAAAGAATATACAAAAAAAACAGTTTCAGGCAGCAGTTCTGAAATTAGTCGTATCAACGATGAACTGCAGATACTTGAGCAAGAGACTACAAATATATTTAGAATTCAAGCGCAAGGCAGTTTTGGGTCAGAAGCATTGCGTATGATGTCTGAACGATTAGAAAATATAGCTAAAAAAAGAAATCAGCTTACAGAACATTTAAAGCTCACAGAAACAAAAGTGGCTGAAAGTATTGACGCCTCAGAATCAGCTGAGTACATCAAAGAGAAATTCATAGATTTTGAAAATGGTTTTCATAAATCGACTGATAATCAAAAAAAGCGTTTGATTCGTAAAACAATAAAGCAGTTGGTGCTAACAAAAGATAAGCTAGCGGTATGGTTTTACTTAAACGAAGACGACGAAAAGACATCAGGTCACAAGCTCAAATTAGTTCGAGATGAAGACAGTGAAGTAGGATTTTCTTTAGTGTCTGGGGATCATTTTTCAGTTTCTAAGCAATCGGGCGGGAGTTTGGATATTGGAGGACTTGGTGATTCCGGTTCGATTCGAACGAACGACCCTCTCCTTAGAAGGGAGATGCTCTATCCAACTGAGCTACGGAACCTTTTTGTATTTTAAATCTGACTTGAAAATAAATTAGCAAACTCGTAGCCGAATGTTAAGGCCTTTTAAATTAAATTTGCTGTAAAAACTCACAATTCACTTATTTTTTCGACGTGTCTAACTGTTCGACACGTTTCGGGTGTCATCCTATTGAGGTGACGATTTGTGTATCAAATTAAGAATGTTAGACACTTTTGAAGACTTAATCAAATCTAAACACAACTAAATTGGACAACAAATTGCTTTAGTTCATCAAGGTATGGTACAGATTTCAACCTCACTTGACGGGATACATAAATAAATGCGCAGCTTCACACCTATGTTAACATCTAAAAGTAAATTCGTTTTTTTTGCGATTGACGCCTTTTTATTTTTTTTAGCATTTACGTTAATTTTGAAATTAAAAATTGAATCTTTAGAGGACGGTGTTTCGGCGATTAATCAACTTTGTATTTTGGGCTCGGTGGCCATTCTGGGCCAATATATTTTTGGTAACTATGAATTAGACTTTGTTGTTCATCAAAAACAATTACTGACTCGTCAAGCAGCGGCTGCTGTATTCACAATTTTGATTTCGATGGCCTCAAATTATTTGATCGCAAGTTATTCGCAATACGATTTCAATCGCAACTTGTTGCTGATTGTATTTACTGTTTTTTCAATCTACGTCATGGTCTATAAATATTTAGTTGTACAAATGTTTAAAACTTTGCGTACGAAAGTGAAATGGTTAGTTATCGCTCCTAATGAAGTTCAACAAATTATTCAGAAAGATTTCTCAAGAATCACATTCGAAGGCCAAATTGAATATGTGGATTCAAATATATCTGCTGCGGCAATGGTGACATTGTTGAATAAACCATGGACAACCATTGTGACGTCGTTAGGTTTAACAAACGATTCTGCGCAGATCCGCGAAATGCTATCAATACAAAAAGCAAATGGCGTGAATATCATCGGCGCCACTGAATTTTACGAAAGACATCTTTTAAAAGTACCAATTCATATTTTAGATGCAAAATGGTTTGTTGATTCACAGGGCTTTTACATAGCTAGTAGTGTCGGAGCAGAACGTTTGAAGCGGGCCACTGATTTTATTTTTGCGTCTATTTTGGCTGTGTTTGCAGCTCCGTTCATGATTTTAACCTATATCATTGTTAAGTTAGATTCAGCAGGCCCCGCATTTTACAGCCAAATTCGAACAGGTAAAAACAATCAAACATTTCGAATTTATAAATTTCGTTCAATGAAAATTGATGCTGAAAAAAATGGGGCACAATGGGCCAGCGCGAATGATAATCGCATAACTCGTATCGGAAAATTTATTCGTAAAACTCGCCTTGATGAGTTGCCGCAGATCTGGAATGTGTTCAGAGGTGACATGAGTTTCGTAGGTCCTCGCCCAGAGCGCCCTGAGTTTAATGAACAGCTTGAAACTCAGATGCCATTTTATCAAATGCGACACACGATGCTGCCAGGGCTTACGGGCTGGGCACAGGTGATGTATCCGTACGGTGCCAGCGTTGAAGATTCAAAAGAAAAATTACAGTATGAATTGTATTACATGAAGCACAGAAGCTTTATTCAAGATCTGGGAATTATTTTAAAAACAGTGGCTGTTGTCGTCGGCGCGCACGGCAGGTAGTCACTTACAATTCATTTAATTTTTTAGAAAATTCACCGGCCTTGGCGACCCACGTTTGCGTATCCAAAATATAACGTTGTATTTTTTCAGAATCAAAACTCAATTCATTTTTTCGTGATTGATCGATCACATTCTTAAAAGCTATTCCAGAATCAGCAATAAACAAATAATTTTTCAACATTAAAACTTCGGCCAGTGATGTTGAAATTACGGGACGGCCCGTACTGAGATACTCTTTCAGCTTCAGTGGGTTTATATTATTCGTTAGTTCATTTTTTACATACGGTAAAATGAAAATATCCATATCCGAAATTTTCGCAGGCAATTCACTGTACTGAACAGGTCCAGTGAATTTAATTTTCGGGTGTGCCTTCAACATACTGACATTGCACGTTGTTGAACCTATGATGAAGACTTCGCAGTTTTCAACATGATCTGCGATATATTGAATGATCTTTTGATCAGAGCGTTCGTCGAACAAACCAAAATAACAGATTTTAATTTTTTCATGATTTATTTTTTTAACGGGCAATTTGAAATGATTAAAATCCACTCCATGCGTCAGTAAAATTGTATCTGTTTTTTGATTTGATTTTGATTTTAACAAATTTGTCGATGTTGCAAAAACCAGATCAGATTTTTTTAGTAACTTTGATTCCATCTTTGAAACCAAATTAAAATCCAGCCCCGGCCAAAGTGAAAATTCATCAACACAGACATAGATGATCTTTTTCTCTGAAAAATTTCCAACGTAATCACATGAATTGGGTACGGACGCGATTGTGAAATCGGCTTTAAAATTCAGTTCGATCATTTTTTTTTGGACAGATTTTAAAACACTGTATTTATTAAACCAGCGAATTAGTGAAAACTGGTTATATGGAATCATAAACGGGGTTACGATGTGAATTGATTCAGGTTTTTTACTGGTTGCAGATATTTTTTTTTCAGAACTGAACCAACGAAAAATTTTCAGACAGATTTTTTTTAAATCATAAAAACTCAGTCTAGGTGAACGTAGCCCAATCGTTTCAACCCAAATAAAACGATTTTTTTCAAACAGCGGACGCAACAGGTGTTCCAGTGAATGAGGGTGTCTGGCAAAATCTTCGCCAAAAATGATCAAATCTTTGTTCGTCAGTAAATTCATCGTTGTGCTTTTTTCCATACGTCCACGTTTGATTGTTGTTTTATAAAAAACCAAAAACCTTTGGCTGCGGCGACATTCACATTGCAATAATAATACGGTAAATATAAAATTCCGGTTGAAATTTGAAAACGGTCTAATATAAAACCTGTCATAGCCATGCAGTAAAATAATATTTGCAGACCGAAAAATACCGAATAAAAATTATTTTGTTGTAGCAATAAAAATAAATTTGATAATAGAATGCCAACCAATAATAACCACATCAAATATCGTAATGTTTTGTGAAAGAAAAACTGCAGTCCAAACCAACTTTTGAACGGATTTAGAACATTAAAATAAAGCGCAATGATTTGTAGGCCACCATAAACCATTCGTGATTTGACATTAAAATCATCTTTTAGAGTCAACGAGGCTTCTTCTTCGGTGATAGCCTGTTGATCATAAATGACTCTGTGGTTTTGCTGAATAATATCCAGTGTAATTATTAAATCATCATTAATTAATTTTTCTGAAACAGGTTTAAATAATTTTTTTCGTAAAGCAAATATTTCGCCATCAGCAGTTGCGATTGAGCCTAGATGGCTTTCGGCTTGTTTGAGTGCTGATTCGTAAATCCAATACAGACGATCACCTAATGACGCTTTCCTGTCAGCGTGTTGTAGAATACTTTTGCGACCGCAGACGCCTCCGATAGTTGCGTCGTTAAAATGTCTGATTAATTTTTTTAAAGCATCTTGTTTAAAAAAACTGTTTGCGTCTGAAAAAACCAAGATATCATTTTTAGCGATGGCAATGGCGCGATTCAGAGCTGCTGTTTTACCTTTTCGATCGGGCGAATGAAGTGCGATAACATTTGCAGTCTTTGCTAAATTTTCAATAATTTGTGCTGTTCGGTCATTTGACCCATCTGTTACAACGATAATTTCAATTTTATTTTTTGGATAATCTAATGTTAAATCATTTTTAATTTTTTGTTCGATGATACGCTCTTCGTTATAGGCTGCCACAATAAATGATACTGTTGGCAAATCGATATCAATATGTTCAAAGCTATTTACAGATTTTTTAAATATTTTTCCAGCTGTGACAACAAAAAATCCAAAACCTACGTAATGAAAGATGATCAGACTGAAAAAAATCCAAAATAAATACTCAGAAAGCATGTAATTCCTTATTCTGTGAAAGCCCAGCCAACATAAAAATGTGCAAATAAATCAGATCTTTGTAGGCCACACCGATTGTGAGCATAGACAATAATAAAATGATAAATGAACTGAGCATAAAAAATTTATTTGGGTTTGTGCTATTAATGATAAAATGAAAACACCAAAGTAACAATCCAAAGAAAATCAAAAAACCGAAGGAGCCCAACTCAGCCAAAACATTTAAATAGGTACTGTGTATTTCTAATCTTTTTGAATCATTTTGAAAATCGGGATATTTTGAGTTTTCAAAATATGTTTTTTGAGCAGCATGCATGCCGACACCAAAAAGTGGCGCAGAAATATAGGCTTTGATACCGTTTTCGTAAGTCAGTATTCGATCTGTGCTGGATTTATCTTTGATATCAGAGAATCGGTTTGATAACGCTGTTTCTTGGCTCATCATAAAGACCACTAAGGCGCTAACAGCGCCGATGGAGAAGGCCTTGATGACTGTTTGTAACTTTGATGTGATAAAAAGAAATCCTAGCCCAGTAAATAACGAAATCAAACCCATTCTTGATTCAGTAACAACAGCACAATAAATTAACAACAAGCCGCTAAATGTTGCGATTAAAAATCTTAAATATTTTCTGTCCGCAAAAAAATCTGTGGCGATAGAAAAACACATCGGCGCCATAACAGAAAAAAACAAACACAAAAAATTGGGATCGCCATGACGAATATGCAAAGTTGGGCGCAAATCGAATTCTCGGGCTTCGTGCAAAACAAAAAAACGATATAAAAAATAAAATGCAAATACGGTATAAAAAAACACAACTGAATTTAAGATATAATTTTTAAGACGCTCTTTGTTTAAAAAATAAAATAAAAATGGGCACAAGCATAAAATTTTGACTAATGTTTTATATTCGCCGTCTTTTAAAATATTTAGGTAGTCATCGTTGAAAAATGATGACACTGCAGGTGCCAAAATCAACAGCAAGACTAAAAAAAATGGAACAGATGATTTTTTTAGAAATGCACGAATTTCAATTTTATTTTGTATGAAATAAAAAAACGTTGCTAATAACGTCCAAGAAAAAATTATAAATTCAAAATGGTTATTTACTAAAAAATCAAATTCTAGGTGCAGGGTTGTAATGCTTAGACCGAAATACAACACAAGTGGGATTATTGGTGATAAATACAACTGTACTTACCCGTTATTTTGTTTTTTTAAAAGAGCGACAGCGTACTCTGTGACAACCCCCATTAACGCACCTAGCAAAAGTGCTAAGGTCAATATCGACTGATTCTTGGGCCAGATTTTAGTTTTTGAAAATGTTGGCGCTGAAATTATTTGAAACGCACGTTCTTTTTGTGTTTGGGCAATAGTCTGTTCAAATTTCATTTTTGTAATTTTATTTCGATACATTTGATAATCAGAAGATTTAACGTCAAAATTTTTAGCGGCTGTTTCTAGGTTTCCAATCAATGTATTGAAATCATCCTGATCTTTTTGCAGAGCCAGATATTTTAAATAATTAAAAAAGTATTTATTCACTTCAAATGATAATCTGGCATCAGTGCTTTTGACATCAATAATGTAATTGCTTTCGTCGCCACCGGTGTATGTCACCGTGATCAGTGATCTGATAAATCGAATTTTGTCGTTATCATCAGTCAATTTAGCAGTAAATATTTTTGCGACATCATTACTGTCGATAAATTTTTTAATTTCAACATCAGAAACAACAGCGCTATTGATATTTAATCCGTCGCGGACCCAGATCCAGCGATTTCGCGAGTCATCCGAACCGTGATCAGGGTCTTCGAATTTAATCCTAAAAATTGCAACACGACTGCTGATCAAATATATTTTCGAAGTTGCCGCGATATATATTAAAGCTGCGATGGCAAAGCCGAATAATAATCCGAAAAAAAATTTATATTTTTTTAAAATATTTATAATAAATTCTGTCTGGAGTATTGAAATGTTGAACACTGTATCTCCTAGGTGTGGGGCAGTATTTTTTTAAGACTGCTCTTCATATCAAGTTGTTCTTGGTTTTTTAATTTTGCATTCAAAGCCATCGTGCTTAGTGTCTCAGAATCAGATTCAGCTGCCAACAGCAATTTGTTCAGTAGATTATCACTGGTAAATGAAAAATAATCGACATCAATTTCAAGACTTAAACCTCGCGCGCCGACAACAGTTGACAGTATTGGTAACTCTGCCGACAAAAATTCCATCATTTTTACATTAACTCCGGATCCTTCAGTGACTGGATTCAGACCAAAGTCTGCACTACAAATATAAGGATCAATGTCAGTAACCCGACCTGTCACTTTTAAATAAGCTGAGTCTATTTTTTCAGAGCTTACTGTGCCGACCACTAAAATTATGATTTGATTTTCAATCAGTACATTTGAACAGTCAGCGCATAATTTTTTTAAAAATTGAAAAGCTGTAATATTCGGTCCAAATTGACTGGCTGTAAAAATAAAAACTTTATTTTTTTCAAAAATACCGAGCGACTTTCGGAATTCAGATCGTAAGTACGCATTTTCAAAGATTTTTGTTGGGCGCACGCCGTTGGCAACGATGACTGATTTTCGTGACAGTTTCGAATCTAAATTTAAAAATTTGAATCGATCGTTTTCACTGCAAAAAAGTATTTTTTCAGCCGATGTCATTGCTGCGATTTCGATTTTTTTTACAATTTTTTCGAAGAGTGGTTTGTGTGACCACAATTCATATTCTGCGTTGTGTGTATTCAGCCAAGATTGGCCTGTTGTATGTTTAAAAATCGGGGTCAAGAACGGAAAATCGGCAATAACAATGTCGCAGCCGGCGAGTTCTGTTTTTAAATTTTCAGGAACATAATATTTTAATATCCAAAAAATCCAAAGCGGCGGCCAATTCATGATATAAAAAAATCGCTGAATCAGACCAAAAATTATATTTCTATTTACGAATTCACTGACTTCAGAATTAATTTTATTCTGGCTACTTTTTTTTAAACTCAAATAGTCTTGTTTTCGTCCGGTCAATGAATAAACCAGCGCATCATAACCTAATTCGCCAAGTGACAAAGCTAAATTCGCTGTACGCAGCTGACCGCCAGACAGCGGTTTAAAAATTTGTAAGGAAGAAACGATGACAATTTTTTTCATAGTGGATAGTTATTTGATACCCTAAATTCTGAATTTCAGCAAAAGGTCACATCATAAAATGCATTAATTTAATGGGTGTCAAAAAGTTTGACACCCAAGAATCAACCTGACGGTGTGCCATGCTATTTTAATCTTTTTTAATTTTATTATTATCGACAGTTTCGTTCGAGTACAAACTTTGCTATGAAGTAACGTATGAACGTACTTCATTTGGTCGAATATTTAAATTTAGGCGGTATTGAACGACTGTTGGAGCAAATCGCGGCAAATTCGTTTTCTGATCGTACGACACAGCATTTTTTGACCTATGAAACGACAGAGCTGACGGGCATCGGAAAAACCATGAAAGACAGCGGCTATTCGGTGATGACCTATAAAAAAAAGGCAGGACGTGATTGGCAGCTCGTCAGTCATTTAATTCAAACAATTAAAGTAAATAAAATTGATGTTATACATACACACGATTTTGGTCCAATGGAGTACGCTGTTATTTTAAAAATGCGTTTTCCAAAATTAAAATTAATTCATACGCAACACACGTTGACACATTTTTTGACGCAAACTAAATACAAATATTTTTTTGGTTTAGCCAGTTATTTTTATAATCGAATCATTGCGGTCTCTGATTTTGTTAAAAACTCAATTATCGAAAGTTGCCCAAAAATTAAAAAATCTGTTTTAAAAGTTATTCCAAATGGTGTTGATACCAGCCGTTTTGTACCGCAAACATTCATCGAAGATGAAACTATTTCTTCGTATTCAGAAAAGTTAAAATTAGTCACTGTTGCCCGAATTTCACCAGTAAAAAATTTAGAATATTTATTAAACACCTGCAGACTATTATCTGAAGCCAATATACCCTACGAATTTCATCATGCAGGCACTGCCAAAGAAAAATCAATCGAAGACGTTTATGTGAAATACATTACTGATCATCATTTAGAAAAAAATGTGACGATGCACGGTTTTACAAATGATGCGACTCAGATTTTATCGAAAGGTGAAATATTTTTAAGCTCATCAAAAAGTGAAGGTCATCCGGTGGCTTTGCTCGAAGCAATGGCTTCAGAAAAATACTGTATCGTCAGCGATATTGCTCCGCACAAAGAAACAGCCCATGGAGCCTTAGAATTTTATGACATTAAAAACCCAACAGCGTTATTTGAAATATTAAAAAATATTTATCAAAGTAAACCTGATCTTAAATCTCAGGCTGAAAAATCGCGTCAAGTCGTACGTTCAAACTATTCATTATCAAAAATGGTTCAAAGTTACACTGAGCAATATTATGAATAAAAATCCGTATCCGATTGCTTTAAGTTTCGACGTCGAAGATTGGTTCACAGTACGCAACATGCGTGATGCTATTTCCGAAGTTGATTGGCAAAATCAAGATTTACGCGTGCAAATAGGAATGAAATTTATTTTAGATTCCTTAGCTGAAAAAAATATTAAAGCTACATTTTTCATTTTAGGTTGGATCGCTGATCAGTGTCCAGAGCTTGTGAGAAAAATCAGTGATCAAGGGCACGAAATAGCATGCCATGGCTATAGCCATACACCGATTGATTTATTAACACCTGAAGCATTTGAAGCCGATTTGAAAAAAGCAATTGATACAATTGAAAAAGTGACCGGCCAAAAAATTAAGGGTTTTCGTGCACCCAGTTTTTCAGTGATGGAAAAAACGGCTTGGGCATTGCCAATAATTAAAAAATTAGGTCTTGAATATGATTCCAGTATTTTTTCAACCAGACACCCGGATTATGGTGTACAAAATTTTCCGACAGAAATTACAACAGTTTCAGGTTTGACAGAAGTGCCTCTTAAAAAAAGTAAAATATGGGGCATGAAAATTCCAGTCTGTGGCGGCGGATATTTCAGAATGTTGCCGTATCAGTTCACGAAATCGGCTTTGCAGAGGGATTTAAAAAAGGATGCTGTTGTTATGTATTTTCATCCTTGGGAATTTGATGCTGCACAACCGCGAGTTAAGTTAGGAGTGCTTAAAACTTTCAGGCATTATGTGGGTTTGAATTCGAATCGTGAAAAATTTTTAAATTTAATTAATGATTTCGAATTCACAACAATTGAAAATATGATTTCAAAATCAGCGAGAAACAGAAAGCCTGCTGAATATTTTTTTAAGTAAATAAAAAATGTGATCTGTTTCATCTTTTTTAAGTACATTTGTTTTCCATGACAATAAAAATAAGCTGAAAAAATAAATTGAGAAACACAAAGCTAGTATCCAAAATGGATGTAATGTTGATAGCACTAAGGATGAATTAACAATAAATCGTAATGTGCCAGACACTAAAACAGCAATCACTGCAATTGTACCAAGCTCCTTCCATAAAAACATATTATAAATTTTTGTACGAATCAGTTTTGAACCAATATATAAACCAGACAAATTAATAAATGCGACGGCCAGCATTTTGGCCCATAAGACAGCCATCGGCCCCCAAAAATAAGCTCCAGAAATTATGGCGGTCAGCCCCAGCAGCACGCCAACGATTCGTATTTTTAATGCAAATCCAGTTTGCGAAGTTGCACGAAATAAAGGTTCTGGGTTCAATGCCGAGATTAAGATATATAAATTATAAACGATGAAAAATGGAATGCTGTCGATATATTTTTCAGAAAAAATAAAAATAATAACTTCGCGGCTGAAAAACATCATGAACACAGTAAAAGGAATGGCTACTAAATATAATTTTCGAGTCATTCGGCGCCATGTTTCAGCAGCTTTTTCATAATTATTTTCACGTATATTTTCGACCAATTCAATATTCACTAATTCATATAACGATGTTCGCATAGAATTGATCATCGGATTATCAAAGCAGCCTACGGAATAAAACGTGTACTGTGTTAAATTAAAAAATGCAGAAACTAAAAGAGTTTCTAAATTTAATAGGTTTTGAATAATACGTGATATTCCCAATGGTATCGCGAAGCGGGCTTGTTTTAAAAAGAATTTTTTTGCATCTAAGTAGTTCACATTTTCTTTAATTTTATATTGATGAATAATTGTGATGGCCCAGAGCATTCGCGCCAGCATAATGATCGCTAGAAAAATCAGAACCATATGAATTGAATTAAAAAATATAAATGCCACTAAGATTCCAACTGATTTCAAAAGTTCAGTGCCTGAATCTAAGTACAGGCGTGCTTTGAAACGGTCTAAATTTAATAAATAACCTTCAATTTGTAATGACGATACAGTCAGTATCATGACAACCCCAAGCATTGGGATGTATTGTGAAATATGCGGATTATTTAATAGCAAACCGATTTTATCTTTCAGTAAAATCATGGTCAGAGCAATGGCTCCGGTGGCGACTAAATTAAAAAGCAGAGCATTAAGCCCGTACAACGAAAAATTTTTACGATCAATTTTAAAATAATAATAAACTGAATCATCGAATCCAAAGTTTAAGGCAATTTGCGAAAGCCAAAAAATAAAAAGTACTTGCTTATATGTTCCATAGATTTCGACATCCAAATGCCGACCCAAGTACATGGGTATGGCGAATGAAAAGATGATTCCAAAAACACGAGCACCCATCAGTAAAAGTAATCGATGAAAAGATTCTTTGCCTGAATTTGAATAACTCACGTGGACCACCAATAAATTGTTTAAAAACTATCTACAGTGTTGTATAACAAATTGAATCTGACAACTTTTTATTTGATATATAATCTGCGGAGTATAAATGAAAATTTTAGTAACGGGCGGCGCTGGATACATCGGATCACATACTGTTCAAATTCTAAAAGCAACAAACCCAGACATCGTTGTCGTTGATAATTTATCAACTGGATTTAAAGAGTCAATTCCTGAAGGTATTATTTTTGAACAGGGTGATATTCGTGATTTTGATTTTATGGTCCAGGTTTTAAAAAAACATAAAATCGAAGCAATTATTCATTTTGCAGCAAAACTCATCGTACCTGAATCAATTTTACAGCCCATCGAATATTATGACAACAACACAAGTGGTGTACTGACTGTAACACGTGCGTGCCGCGAAGCCGGTGTTAAATATATTATTTTTTCTTCGACAGCAGCGGTGTACGGTGATGCGAATGCAGACGTACAGTTTGTTGATGAGAATTCAAAAATTTCTCCGTTGAATCCTTACGGCTGGTCAAAATTTATGAGCGAACAAATTATCAAAGATTGTGAAAAAGCATTTGGTTTAAAATCAGTGTGCTTGCGGTATTTTAATGTGGCGGGTGCTGCCGAAGACGGAAAAAATGGCCAAAAAACAAAAAATGCGACTCATTTAATTAAGGTCGCCAGCGAAGCCGCCTGTGGAAAAAAAGTAGGCCTTAATATTTTTGGTACAGATTATTCGACACCCGACGGAACGGGTGTCAGAGATTATATTCATGTCGAAGATCTGGCCGACTTACATGTATTGGCATTAAAATATTTGGCAGCTGGAAATATTTCAGATACTTTTAATTGTGGTTATGGTCGCGGCTATAGCGTCAAAGAAGTCATTGCGGCTGTTGAAAAAGTTTCACAAAAAAAAATAAATGTGACGAATCAAGCTCGCCGTGAAGGCGATGCCGCTTCACTTGTGGCAAACTCAACAAAAATCAAAGAAAAATTCCAATGGAAGCCGCGACGTGATAATATTGAAATCATTTGTCAAACGGCCTACGACTGGGAGAACCGCTGATGCGAATTCATATTATTTTATTAGTCACATTATTTTTATCAACCCTAGTGCGCGCTGAAAATGAAATTAAATCACCGTGGTCATTTGGCTATTTCGGTTATTACTCAAGTGAAATGAGCGATTATCACACGGGCAGTGGTAGCATTTATTCGTACCATTTGTTTTTAGTGAATTACAATTTCAACGATCGATTTCGTTTAAGTGTGCGTCCATCGATCACATACAACAGTGGTGGAACATCGTATGGTGAAAAAATTAGAACAAATTCGAAAGCGTCAGAATCACAAATTGTTTTCATAGATAAATCGCCGTTGCCAGAATTTGCAAATATAAAATCGAAAGCGACGTATAAATTGTATTTACCCACAGATGCAAAATGGCAACGTATCGGCACGCGCACAGCGCTTGGTGCCGGGATTGAAATATCAAAAAAATTCTTTGATTTATTAACGGTAGGTTTCGAAACTAAATTTGTTCATTTCGTGCAGTCCCAAGATACTTATAATTTAGTTGAATCTGATCCTACAACATTGACGCCCACATTGAATCAGCAATTCGAAAATACTTTAAAATTTGAGTTACCTATAAACGACTATTTTTCTTTAAGTCAGGCCGTCGGCCTAAAGGATCAGTTTTACAGTCAGACTACAGATTTGCAATCGGCTAAGGCGCACTGGTTGGTGTTAGAGTCCATGTTAAATATAATTATCAACGATAATATCGATTTTTCACTGGGCGTGGCGCAGAACGCAGATGCCGAAAGCCTGCCATTTTCACTTTATCATGATTACGAATCGGCTTATGTATTTATGGCCAGTATTCGTTTTTAAAATTTCAGATATTTGTATCTAATAAAAGTCTCAATTTGAAACCACGCTCACATTGTGAAATACCTTAGAACTGTAAAAACTTTTTACAGTTCTTTAACATATCTTCTATTTGTTTAGTAAAATAAACAATCGTTTGGCTGTCGTCTTGCTACTTAAAGTAAACTAGATTATATCGCGTATAACAAAAATCTATTCAACGGAGTTTGAAATGAGAAAATTAAACCTTTTAGGTCTATCAGTTTTCGGCACTGTGTTGTTTTCGTCGACACTGGCCTGCAGCATGGTCGCAACAAAAGTTTCGATTGATACGACAAAAACAGGTCAAAAAATTACGCGCTCATTTTACGGATCTCAGATGGATTCATTTTCAACTCCGCCATCAGCAGATTTAGTTAAGCAGTTAGGTGTTGGTCAAATTCGTTTAGGCGGAAATGAATACGAAGTTTTTAATTGGAAAAACAACGTTGCGATTACAAATAAATCAGGACAACACACAATTTTAGGTTACACAGACGCAGCGGCAGCATTTAAACAGTACGGTACAAATGGTATTTATCAAATTAATCTTTTAGGTGTTCAGCCTGAAACTGAAAATGGAGCTTATGTTTTAAAAACAACATTTGATACCAAAGCTGTTTCTGAAATGATTCAGCAGTTAAACGGTAAATCAAAATTGGGAATCACTGATGTGTGTTTGGGGAATGAACCTGAACAATGGCATGAAACGCACCCTCACGTTGCAGCGCTAACGGGGTTATATAGCCCTGATAGTGGTATTTCGGCAGACGACTATATTAAACGTTACATCGCCTATGCAATTGCAGTACGCCAAGCCCAAGAAATTGTAACAGGTGATGCGAACAGCATAAAAATTTGGGGCCCAGAAATTTCATCATCATGGTTAGATTGGAACACTGGCAACATGACCTCAGATTGTGACTGGAGCTCTGAAGGTGGCGGCCGTGTGACGTGTTCGTATGGAAACAAAAAATTTGATCATTTTATTCCCTATTTTTTAAGTCGTTTAGCGTTAGCAGAAAAAGATAAAACAGTTAATCCTCGTGGTTATAAATTAATGGATACATTTTCTTTCCATTATTATCCATTATTCAGAAAAAAGAACGCTGATATGAATTCGATCATCACTGACGATAATGGTTTGCAGGCTGTTGGTGAAATGCTTGAGGGCACGCGTATTTTACATGATCCGACATACGTGAATGTTTCTGATCGCAGCTCATACAGAAAAATTAAAGATCAAACTGATAAAAATTATCAATCAAATATTATTGGCCGCATGAAAGATTGGCTTAAAACGTATTATCCGACGGCAAAACTTGCGATTAATGAATTTGCTTTTGATTCTGATTATAGATCAACAAATTATCACGGGATCGTCAGACCCTTATATACAGCTGATGCCGTAGCTATCGCAGCCGTTGAAGGTGTATCATTCTTTAATAATTTCGTATTAAGCAGCCCTGTTCAATCAAATATTCCTTGGGCATTGATTTCCGAAGGCAAAGATAAAACAAATTTATTTAAAACGTATGCTCTAATCGCTAATAATTTCTTAGGTACAATCGTTAATGCGACTGACGATGCTGGCGATCTAGTGAATACATACGCTATTGATGCAGGTAACACGATTAATGTTTTAATTATTAACAAAAGCCCTGCTGATCATGCTGTCGAAATTTCATCAAATGCGGGTGTTTCAACAAGCCAAAAAGTCGCAGATTATGTGACTCCAGGTTGGTCAGTATCAGTATTGAAATTAGAAAAAGGCAAAAAATATTCGGGTCAGACATTTCAAGTGATCAAATTCGGCGCTGATGAAATGGGTATCCCTAAAGACATGAATTATTTAAAAAAATAAAAATTATTTTAAACAAAACAACAAACAAAACAAAAAAATGCGAAGGACGCTCAAATGATGAAAATAACAAAAACACTAGTTCTGCTTGCAACAGCAATGTCGGTTGCGACATCTTATGCAGGCATCAATGATGCAAAACAAGGTCACGGCGAATCTGCCAATTATGATTGGTTTAATCAAATCGTAAATAACACGCCAGCAGACGGCAACATTGTCGAAGCTGATGCCTATCGATTTCACGCTGGATACAAAGTCGCTTTACAAACAAGTTTTTACGGAAGTTTATCTGCCAGTTTATCTAAATGGTATCCAGCCAGTGAAATTTGGACTTCAATTGCAGTTGGTCCAATGGTGAACAGCTTCGGTATTATTTTTACCAAAGTTGATAATTTAGAACAAATGGATGCGGCTAAAAATAAAAACTTGCCATTAAGTGTACAAGAGCTTGCAAATTGGAATTCTGGTGATTCGGCATATTGGGAATCTCAGGGTGGAATCACGATGTATGCGGGTTTCGGTACTGGCATTGTGGGTCTGGGCACGTTTGCAGTTGCAAGCGGTGGTTGGGCAAATTATTTAGAAAAAACGGGTCCAAGCACAGTTTATGTTGAGCGTGCGAAAACTAAAATTGATTCAATTACTTTCGGAGCAAGCGTTGGTCCAGTGAATATGGGTATGGATCAAGTTGTTGAGTCTGCAAAAGGTTTAAATTTCGAATACAACTTTGATATCCCAGGTTCATCAGATGCTTTCGAGCGTTTCATGGCTGGAGATGTTGCGAATTCTATGGAATTATCAAAAAATTTAAATTCGGGCGTACGCAAAGTTGCTGACACAAATTCAAGAATGTCAGGTCGTGCATTTTCAATCGGTTTAGCGACTCCTATTATTCCATTATTTTCATTCAAAGCCTCAAAGGGCAGCGATGTAAATCACGAAGAAGAAATCACATCGACAGATGAAATCATTGTTAAAGATTACGGCGTTTACAAGAAAAGCAAAGTTTTACGTTTATTAGTTGCGAATCATAGAAAAGAAACAACAATGTTTAAGGGTGGCGTTACGACCGTGACTGCGGGTAGCGGCGATCAACGTAATTCGACAGAAAAAATTTACGGTAATTTCAAATACACATACCAATCCGATTTCGGTGATGAATCAAAATTAAATGATAAAATTAAATATGCAAAATTTATTTCTGGTTTAACAGCAGAGCGCGAAACAGATGTTTCAGTGCCCGCTATTTCAAATTCTCTAAAATATAACCAAGTTATTTTAGAAATGAATTTATCAGATGAATATTTGCGTGAAATTATCGGAACAGGAAAATCAGCAGCGGGCTTCTTGGATCGTATGCAAGAGCGTGCAAAAGCAAATGATGCAAGAGCACGTAGCACAATCAATTGTAACCAAGTGAGCACCGGTGAAGGCGGTTCAACGCAGGTTGATCCAATGTGCCAGTTGCCATCGGTTGAATCAGTATTTAAAAAATTAAAGGACGATGCAAATCAAATTCGTTCTGGGTTGTCGGCTGCAGACAAAAAAGGTTTCGCGCAAGCGATGGCTGATTTTGGTAAAGCTGTTTGGTCGCACCCAGGCGTATTCAGTGCATTTTATGAAACAGGCCGTTCATGTGGAGTTGAATTAAAGTTCGAAGTTTCTGGTGAACGTATCACTCGATTCGCACAGTCAGCAAAACACGCGTATAAAGAAACTTGTTACTAAACTTTAACATATATATTTACATATAAAAGGTCTTGAAATGAAAAATTTAATTATCACACTAATCACAATAACTGGTGTTGTTGCGAATGCTGCTGCAACTGGAATTACAAAAACTCAAATTCCTTATAATAATAAATTGAGCACAAAAACTGAAGGTTCTGTTGTTGTTAATTCTGCAAATGCAGGACGAATGATTACTAAAAACTTTTTTGGTGCAGATACAAATGGCTTTTCAAAATTACCTTCAGCATCAAATGTTGTGCCGATGAATTTAGGTTATGTTAAATTCGGCGGAAGCTTGCATTCAGTTTACAATTGGCAAAACGATCTTTACAAAGATCCAAACTCAGGAATACTTGAAGCCTATTTACCTTTAAACGATCGTATCAGCATTGCAAAGAATGATTATCGTTCGACGCCAATGTTTCAAATTAATATGTTAGGAATTCAGCCTGAAATGAACAGCCAAGGTAAAGCCACAATGGTTCGTACAGCTGATGCAAAACACGCAGCAGATGCAATTCGTCATTTAAATGAAAAAAACATAAATAATGTAACAAATATAGTTATGGGTAACGAGCCTTTCGGTGAAACTAATAACGGTGAACAAAGCCCTTCGGCTGACGAATATATCGCAAAATATATTCAGTACGCGATTGCGCTTCGTGATGCTCAAGTGTCTATAGGTGGCAAAGCTGATGACCTAAAATTATGGGGTCCTGAAATTTCAACGGGCTGGACAAACTGGCAAACCAATCATCCAAAAGATTGCACAGAAAATTCAGTTGCTCTGACAGGTCAGACTTGTTCATACGGCAACGGTCAGTTTTCTGAATTTATTCCGTATTTTTTATATCGTTTAGCATTGGCTGAAAAAAATATTTCAACAAACCCAAATGGTTATAAACTTTTGGATGTTTTGACGATGCATTATTATCCTTTATTCAGAAAATTTACGGATAAAAACAGTATTGTTGTTGATGCCAATGGTAAAGAAAATGTTGCAGCCATGTTAGGTTCTGTGAATTTGTGGAACTCGTCAACTTACACAAACAAAGTTGATAATGCGTCTCCCAAAGGTATTGCTCCGAATATTGTTAATAAATTTTCAGCATGGAGAGATTCTCAGTATCCATCAGCAAAGTTAGCTGTGACTGAATTTGGTATCGATTCAACAAGCGGTATTCGTTATCATGAAATTGTTCGTCCAATGTATTTAGCGGACCTTGTGGGTCGTTTAGCTGAATCGGGTGTTGATACATTTATTAATTCATTTTTACAAAATGAATCAGTGGGTGCTCAGTGGGGTATGATTGATAATGAAACTCGTTCAAATTTATATTATGTATTTACGATGTTTTCTCGTAATTACTTGGGTCAAGTTTTAACAACGACAGATTCATTTGGTGATTCAGTGAATTCGTATGCTGTAAAAACTGCGACGGGTATGAATGTATTTCTGGTCAACAAAGATGTTGTTGCGCATACAACTTCGATTGAAGCAGACGGTTCACAAACTGAATTGTCGTTACCAGCATGGTCGTTAACTGTTGTTACAATTCCAAATAATAAAGACTCAGT
>CANBND010000030.1 GCA_947370945.1 Pseudobdellovibrionaceae bacterium
GCCGCCACATTTCACGAGCGCGTGCGAAATGGTTTTTTAACACAAGCGAAAAATTCTGAAAAAAATTGGTTGGTGCTGGATGCTTCGAAAACTCCGGATGAGTTATTTGAAATTTTACGGACAGAAATTAAAAGGCGCCAATGGCTCAGTTAATGTCGGCGATCCTTGGTCACAGTGTTCAGATTGAAAATTTAAAATTTGCAATCGCAGAAAATAAATTACCACACGCACTGATTTTTTCAGGTCCGCAAAGTATCGGTAAGAAAAAAGTAGCTACAGCGTTAGCGCAAATATTAATTTGTGAAGATAAAAATAAAACAGATAAAAAAATGTCAGAAGCTTGCGGCGTTTGTGGTTCGTGTTTACGTGTTGAAAAAAATCAGTCTGAAAATTTAAAAATTATTTCTCCAGATGGCGCTGCGATTAAGGCCGATCAAGTTCGGGATATTTTAGATTACTTATCGCTTTCAAATTTTGGTAAAAACCGTGTTATTATTTTTGATCAAGCGCATTTAATGAATCCGACCGCTGCAAACATGTTGTTAAAAACTTTAGAAGAACCAAATCCCAATGTTTATTTTGTTTTAATCGGCCCAGAAATTTCAAATTTTATGACGACGATAAAATCACGTTCACAAGTCATTCGTTTTTCTGCACTTACGACAGATCAGCTGCAAAGTATTAAACCCAATTTGCCCGTATGGGCCTACAGCTGTGCGCGTGGGCAAGTCACTCAGCTGGACCAATTAACTTCGGACGATGGGCAAAAACTGCGTGAAGAAAGCTTAATGATTCTTGAACATTTTTGGAGTGATGGAGAATTTCTGACTTCTGAAGATTGGAAAAAATCTGTCAAAGATCGAGAAAGCGCACGACAAATTTTGAACATGTGGACAACGATGATTCGTGATGTGTTGGTTTTAAAAACATCGGCACAAAAATTTATAATGAATTTGGACCAGTCCGTCAGACTTAAAAAATTATTTCAAATTTCAACAGAAAAAATCTCAGATTTTGCAACGGCACTATTGCAAGCTGATCGTGATTTGGCAGGCAATGGTGATACGGTTTTGATTTTCGAATCACTGTGGGTGAAATATGCAAGATCTTAATATATCAAATGGGCTGCCTCAGAATAAATGGATCGATATGCATTGTCATTTGGATCGCCTCGAGGGCGGCCCTGAACACGCGTTGAAATTAGCCAAAGAAAATGGAATCGAAAAAATTATTACGATCGGAACTGAACCTGAAGATTTGCAAATTGTTTTAGATCTGGCAAAAAAATACGGGCCTGATGTTTTTTGCACGATCGGTATTCATCCGCATGAAGGCGTTAAATACACGGATGCTATCGGTCAGTTTTTGTTAAAACATGGACCAAGCCCTGAAGTCGTTGCGATTGGTGAAATTGGTTTGGATTATTATTACGATCAATCACCGCGCGCAGAACAAATTGATGCCTTTGAAAAACAACTTGAAATTGCAGCCCAATTAAATTTACCTGTTGAAATTCATACGCGCGACGCCGAAGAAGACACTGTTCGTATTTTAAAAAATATGAACGGTCGGGTTACTGGATTAATTCATTGTTTCACGGGTACTGAGTGGTTAGCGAAACAAGCGCTGGATCTGGGCTTTAATATTTCAATTTCTGGAGTAGTCACATTTAAAAGTGCCGATGCACTTCGTGCTGTGGTTAAAGATATTATTCCGTTGGACCGAATTCATGTTGAAACGGACGCTCCGTTTTTGGCGCCGATACCAATGCGTGGGAAAACAAATACGTCAGCGTATATGGTTCACACCGCCAAAGTTGTAGCAGGATTAAAAAATGTGACCGAGGCAGAACTTGCAAGGGTCACAAAAATAAACGCAAAAAAATTGTTTAAAAAATTAATATGGGATTAACAAATAAATGACTAAGAAAAATAAAAGGAGCACATTGTGGCAAACGAGAATGTAAATATGAAAGTGGGAATTAACGGTTTCGGACGAATTGGTCGTGTATTTTTCAGAGCGGCATTTCAGAAATTAGATATCGTAGGTATTAATTCTTTGGATGATCTTGATGGTCTAGTGCATTTGTTAAAATATGATTCTTCACACGGAATTTTTGATGCTGAAGTTTCTCACGACGGTGAAAACTTGATCGTGAACGGTAAAAAAATATTAGTTTCAGCAACAAAAGACCCAGCTCTTATTCCATGGAAATCATGGGGCGTCGAACTTGTGATGGAATGCACAGGTGCACTTAAAGGCAAAGCCGATTATCAAAAACATATCGATGCTGGCGCAAAGAAAGTCATGATTTCAGCTCCGGCGGATGGTGTTGATTTAACTGTCGTGTACGGAATTAATCACACACAATATGATTCTGCAAAACACACATTTTTATCAAACGCATCGTGCACAACAAATTGTTTGGCTCCGCTGGCCAAAGTTTTAAATGATAATTTTAAAATTACATCGGGCACGATGATGACAATCCATTCGTACACAAACGATCAGAAAATTTTAGATTCTTCACATAAAGATTTACGTCGTGCGCGCAGTGCCGCTGTGTCGATGATTCCAACAACAACAGGCGCAGCGAAAGCCGTAGGCATTGTATTGCCAGAATTAAAAGGTAAAATTGATGGATTATCAGTGCGTGTACCGACTCCGAACGTTAGCCTTGTGGACTTTACTTTTAATGCAGAAAAAGAAATGACGATTGCATCAATCAATGAAGCTTTGAAAAAAGCAGCGTTGAACGAATTAAAAGGCGTGCTTGCTGTCGAAGACAAAGAGCTGGTCAGTGTTGATTACAACGGAAATAAACACTCATCCATTGTTGATAGCAAAACAACAATGGTGATCGGTGGCAAGATGGGTAAAGTTTTATCTTGGTATGATAACGAAGTTGGTTTTTCAAACCGCATGGTCGATATGGCCATATTCATGAGTAAGGCTTAATATGTCGAACGGCCTTAAAAATATTAAAACAATTCGTGATTTTGAAATTACAGGTAAAACTGTTTTTCTTAGATTAGATTTAAATGTTCCGTTGGATAACGGAAAAATCACAGACGAAACACGAATTCGTGCTGCGCTGCCAACGGTGCAGTACTGTCTTGAAAAAGGTGCGAAATTAATTATTGCTTCGCACTTGGGGCGTCCAAAATCTGCAGATGATAAAAAATATTCGATGGAGCCTATCGCAAAACGATTGGGTGAATTATTAGATGTTGAAGTTGTTCTGATGGAAGAACCCAGCTCTGAAGGCGTAAAACATATTTTGTACGGTCATATGCGAAAACAAATCATCTGTCTTGAAAATTTACGTTTTGATGATGGCGAAGTTGAAAATAGAAATGATTTGGCACAAGGTTGGGCGTCATATTCTGATATTTATATCAACGATGCGTTTGGTGCGTGCCATCGGGCTCATGCCAGTATTCATGCGTTACCCGAAGTCATGCAAAATAAAGGCATTGGTTTTTTGATCGAAAAAGAAATCAAAATGTTAGACAGTCTAACTGAAAATCCAAAAAAACCTTTTATCGCCATTTTAGGTGGATCAAAAGTTTCTGATAAAATTCCGGTGATTGAAAAATTAATTAATGTTGTTGATGGTTTTATTATTGGCGGAGCGATGGCCTATACATTTTTAAAAGCGCAGGGCATCAGTGTTGGTAAATCGATGGTCGAAGCGGATAAGGTTAAATACGCCAAAGAAATGATTCAACGAATCGAAGCGCGTGGAAAAACGTTATTATTGCCTGTCGATCACATCACAAGCTCGTCATTTAATGACGTCACAAATTTAAAATTAAATCCGAATGTTTCAATTTCTGAAAATGAAATGGGTTTAGATATTGGACCGCAAACAATTAAAAATTATGTCAGCTGTTTGTCTGGTGCAGAAACAATTTTTTGGAACGGTCCGATGGGCGTTTTTGAAACGAAAGAATTTTCACGCGGGACTTTTGCAATTGCAGAAGCCATGGCTAAAAATACTGGAACAAAAATTGTTGGTGGTGGCGATTCTGCAGCGGCGGCTGAAATGTCAGGTTTTGCAGATCAGATGACTCATATTTCAACGGGTGGCGGAGCCAGTCTTGAATATTTGCAAGGCGAAAAATTACCCGGCCTTGAAGTTTTACGACCACGAAAACAATCTGAGGCAAACCCCGGAGTGAAGAGTTTTTAAATTTTAAGGATTCATAATGAAAAAAATATTTGCAGCCAACTGGAAATTACAAAAAACACCGCTTGAATCAAAATCTTTTTGCGAAGAATTTTTAGCAAGTATTGATTCAAACTTTTTTTCAGATAAAGAAGTTTTTATTTTTCCGCAAAACTATTCTGTTGGTTTGGTCTCGCAAACTGTAAAAGGTTCAAAAATTTCAGTGGGCCCGCAAACGGTTCATTTTGAAAAGTCTGGCGCATTCACGGGTGAAAACTCGGCAGAATTGGCAAAAAAATTTGGTTGTGATTTAGTATTATTAGGTCACAGTGAACGTCGCCAATTTTTTTCAGAAACGAATCAAGCCTTGGCAAAAAAAGTAACACTGTGTGAATCCTTAGACATGTTACCTGTATTTTGTATTGGTGAAAGTTTGTCAGAGCGTGAAAATAATCAAACCGAATCCGTTTGTTTTTCACAATTAGATCAGGGCTTGTCATCGGCTGATAAAAATAAACGAATCGTTATTGCCTATGAACCTGTTTGGGCGATCGGCACCGGAAAAGTCGCAACACCTGAACAAGTCAAAGACATCCACGCAAAGATATTTTCACACATGAATAGTTTGGGCTTTAAAAATTTTCAAATTTTATACGGTGGCAGCGTAAAATCTGACAATGCCGGAATCCTTATTCAGATTCCGCATGTGGATGGTTTTTTGATCGGTGGGGCGTCGCTGGAGCCACAGAGTTTTTTACAAATTTGCCAGGCGAAGTAATCAATAAAAAAATTTATTGATTCGTTTTTACTGGATCTGCAGTTTTAATTTTAACATCGACTCGTGCTGGAAAGTTCTGATCCATGATCAAATTAAATCGTTTTGCTGAAACCTTGCAGGTCTGCTTGACATCTTCGGCTGTGAAATTATCGGCATTACATAACTGATTCATGTCTTTTATGTATTTTTCATAGGTTATTTTATTTTTCGGATTTTTCCACAGACTCAGAATTTGTTCGAAGCTATCTTTAGAATTGGTCAATTCAGAACAGTTTTTAGTGGCGTTAACGGACCTTGAAATGCATATCGGTTTTTCAGAGCAAACTTCATTTGATTCAACTTTAAAACAATTTTTTTTGTATCCAAACAATAATGGGTTACATAATATTTCTGATTCATTATCGCATTTAAACATGTCTTTACGAAGCTCAGCTAAATTAAAGCTGTCAGGTAATTTTTTATTTGGGCTGCATTTTTCTCCGTAAATAATAAAACCTGCATAGATGCAAAAAGGTGATTCTTTCGATGAGCCAACTGATTTTGTAACAGCTGCGTCAGTTATTTTTTCAGATTTTTTTGCGACGGCGGATTTTTCAGTTTGTGCCGCAATTTGCGTGCTTGTTTGTGACGGTGTTTTTGAAGCAGCAATTTTCTGAGCCTGAGCAGGGAAATCATTTGCGAATTCATTTTTTAAATCGTTATAAATTTTAAAATCAGCAGCAGTTTTTAAATTATTTTTAACTTGATTCATACGTTTTGCAAAAGCCTCGGAATTTTCAATCGAAATTGCTTTAGCTGTGGGAGCAATATTTTCACTGGCTGCTTTTTTGTACATACGTGAGGCGCGCATTAATGAATCTAAACGATCCAGTTCAGTCACGGTATCTGTTGAAACAACATTAAATTCTGCGCGACTGTTTTGTGCGTGAGCTGAATTCAACAATAAATTATCATAAAAAAATTGAAACAATGAAATTTTCGCATTTTCAGTCAAATTTAAATTCAGAATTTGAATTTCTTTGATATATGTTTTTTGTTCTGAATCTGTCAGTGATATAAATTGATCGTAATTTAAAAAATGAAATACATTTTGTTCAGCAAAGCTCTGAATTGAAAATGTAATCAGAAGTGTCATTAAAAGCTGTTTTATTTTTGGAATTTGTATTTTGTTTTTCATACTGTCTTATCGGCAAATACTGTTTAATAGATAATTATTTTAACAATTTTTAATGACGGCCTGAATTGTTTTTGCGTCAAGTCGATTGACGTTTCAAAATGAACAGCGATCTGTATTAAGCAATACAACAGAGCTGCAGCGGGATTGTCTCAGAATAAGACGGGTTAACATTTTGCAAAGTAATATGTAACAAATATTACAAACCTAAACTGATTTCAAAGGATATTGTATGAACAAAAAAAACGATCAAATTGAAACAGAATCAGAGTTGTCTTTAAATATTCGTCGTTGCCATGTTTGTGACACCGTCAACGAAAGTCAAAACGGTGAAGTCGATCGTTGCCAAGGTTGTGATAAATCGTTAACGCCATTCTTTTTTTGTGAATCCGTATATACCAATGAAATCAAAGAACTTTCAAAAGCTATATTTACCTCTAAAAATTCAGGCCTAAAGTCAATTTACCCACCATTGTTGGGAATTGCTTTATATTGGTAATCTCGTTACGATGGTGATATGAATCCAAATCTATCAGTCACCATCGAAGACATTCAAAATGCGCGCAAAACAATTCAAAACATGATCAATGTCACTTTGTGTGATTATTCAAAATCAGCGACAGATCTGATCGGTTCAGAAATTTTTTTAAAACTTGAAAACACACAGCGCACGGGCAGTTTTAAAATTCGTGGTGCTGCAAATAAAATTGCAAGCTTGACTCTCGATGAAAAAAAACGTGGTGTCATTTGTTGTTCTGCCGGAAATCACGCGCAAGGTGTAGCGCTCAGTTCAACATTAAGCGGTGTCAAATCCGTGATTGTCATGCCAGAGAATGCACCGATCGCCAAAGTTGAAGCGACAAAAAAATACGGCTCTGAAATATTAGGCTCCGAAGTCATTTTGCATGGACAAACTTTTGATGATGCCAAAGTTCTGGCTTTGAAGTTAGCCGAAGAAAAAAAATATGTTTTTGTTCATCCATTTGAAGATTCAAAAGTCATTGCGGGCCAAGGCACCATCGGCCTTGAAATTTGTGAACAAATTCAAAATTTAGATTCTATCGTTGTACCGATCGGCGGTGGAGGATTAATCAGCGGTATTGCCATCGCAGCGAAATCAATAAATCCAAAAATTAAAATCATCGGAGTACAAACCGAAGCTGTCAGCACGATGGTTCAAATGTTTCAGACAAAAAAATATACTCCGATCACAAACAGCATTTCAACATTGGCCGATGGTATCGCCGTCAAAGCACCCAGCCAGCCTATGTTCGATCAATTTATCTCAAAGTACGTCGATGAAGTTGCAACAGTGAACGAAGGGCAAATCGCAGAAGCGATTGTTTTTTTATTAGAGCGCGCAAAAACAGTTTCTGAAGGCTCTGGTGCTGTCGCACTTGCAGCAGCGTTATCAAAAAAATTAAATCTTGGAAAAAAATCCTGTATGTTGGTGTGCGGGGGCAATATTGATTTAAATATTGTTTCTGACATCATTCAGCGCGGCCAAATTCAGCGCGGTAGGTTGTGTGAACTGTCAGTGATCGTACCAGATATTCCGGGCAGCCTCAGTCGTCTGACGCAAATCTTGGCTGAAAATCGCGCCAACATTTTAGAAGTTCATCACGACCGTGTCAAACAAGGTATCAGCGTCAAAGAAACCCGAATTGATTTTGTTATTGAAACCACAAGCCACGAGCATATTGAAACCATCAGAAAATGTATGGCTGGGGCTGGGGCTCGGTTTGAGGAAGCGTGACTAGTCTGTAAGTGGAAAGAAAAGCATATTTAAATAACAAACCTGATTTTTCACACAAGGGTATTGTTTTTTTCAGTAAGAAGTCCGAAACGTTTTAAGCGGTGACCTTTCGATTCTCCGATATTCTCTTAGCCGAGATTCTGAACCAGGCTGGTGTACACGGACATAAGTCCTGTCGATGAGAATCTGTTTTGTGTCAGCTTTTTTCGTAAAGGACAATAAAATAATCCGCAGAAGAATAACTATGAAGTTGCGAGGATTTTAAATGCTAAAGTCTGAATTTTAAAATCTGGACTTTAAAAAAAATAAAGTGAGCGCTATTCTGAGGCAACGTAAATAACAATATAAAGGAGTAATTTATGAAAAAAGTGATTTTATTGACTGTAGCAGTTTTAACGGTTTCGTCGTTGGGTTTTTCAAAAGAACCAGATAGAAAAACAGCAAATTCACAGACCGAAGTGGTTAACTTCATTGATAGTCGTCGTGAAGCATTGAATACAGTTCTTCAAGAACTAGCGCCAGACTCATTAAAAAAAATTTCCTCAAGATTAGGTCTAAAAGGTCAATCGACTGAAGAAATAATGTCATTTGTGGCTCCCGAGGGAGAGAGTGCGAACTATACAAGTATTTTATTAGCTGAAAGTGCAATTGTTGATGTTTTGAAAAATGTTAAAGGAGTGCCTGTCTCAAAAAAACTATGTGCACCTCGTACAATAACATGTGCTCAGGGACTTCGTGCTGTTTCGAATGAATCCGGATGCTATTCTTGTAAATAATAAAAATATAATTTTTTACACAAAGCCCTTTTTCAGAGGGCTTTGTGTAAGTTTAATATAAATAGAAATTATGAGAGCGGCTAAATCTTCCACTCAAAGCTAAGTTCATCATTTTTTTTCAAAATAAACTGAGCGTGATGGGCAATTTCGCCGTTGATTTTGATCCACCGAATTTCGCTATCGGTCTCAGACTTTACTCCGTACAAATTAAGCTGTGATGTTTTATCAAGGCGGTATTTTAAAACCGCTTTGTATTCGCGTTCTGAATGATGCAATATTTTTTTATCGAACAAATCACCAATTAAAAAATCAATGCGTGAATTTGATAAAAAATTTGAAAATTGCAGATGTTCTGAATTCAAAGATAAATATGCTGTTGAATAGATGTTGAATTTTTTTTCTGTTTTTTTGCCCTGAATATTCATTTGATTTAAACAGTGCTTCATCATTTGGCGAGTCAGTTTTTGCAATTCAAAATTATATTCACCTGTAGCAATTGATTTTGAAACCACAGATCTTGGTGGCAAGACTAATTTAAGATGGTCTAAAATTGGCTGAGATAAACATTTTTCAAAATGATAAAATTTTGAAATTTCAATAATCAATCCACTTTCAACAACGTGTGATGCGCATGAAAAATTTTGCGCCATCGATGTACCTGAAAAATCTAATTTAAAGGCTTTTACATTTTGCTTCTCATCGGCTTCGGCATTAATTTTAATAGACTGTGACCGATATTCGATGCTCAGTTGATGTTGGCCATAAGATTTTAAACTGAAGTGATCTTCAAAAATTGATTTTGTTAATTTAAACCATGTTTTTTGAAAACTTTCTGCCGCAACAGAGGTGATGAATTTTTTAAAAACCTGCATCTGATTCATTTTTTGAATTTGTTTTTCAAAAAAGTTTCTGAATTTTTCAGCTGCAGGTTGTGATTCAATCAGGGCTTGCCAAATCATTTCATTTTTCTTGTTATTTTCAACCAACGGAGTCAGTGGAATTTTAAATTGAACTTCGTTCAGTTCAGCATCCCAAACAACAAATAAATTTATATGCAGACAACAAATAAAAAAGATTCGATTTAACTGTGTGCCACCATTTTCAGGGTCATTTGAAATAATGATGTCGCCTGGTTTTGGCGATAAATATTTTTTAGCAATTTGAAATAAAACAATACGGCTGGTTGTTGTTTTAAATGAATCAGCATCTTTGGAGTAAATCAATTCACCCTTGCTATTCATGATCGAGGCATTTTTAAAAGGCGATAGCAGTGATAAAAACTTATGTGAATCCAGATGTGATGACATTTTACTTCCCACTTAAATATTGATAGATCGAATCAGTCCACGAAAATGGAACAGACTTTTTATTTATTAATCCAGATAAGTGGCCAGTCCAAATTGTTTTTTCTATTTCAGAAGCAGGGTGCCCCAGCTTTAATTCTAATTCAAAATCAATCAGCTCGTTGACGAATTCAATCAAATCAGCTTTTGTCAGTTCTTTGGATTCTGAGCGCTGACCTTTTTCAAGAACTTTGAATTGCGATTCAATTTTTGTTTGAAGCAAACAATTTTCAAGCTGTGGAAATAAAGTTTTAAATTGAGGATCACTGTGTATATCAGACCAAAATAGATCAATCAATAGCGATTTGACTCCGCGGCCAGCGATCATGGGCCCCGGTTCAGAACTGGCTGGAGTTTTTGAAAATTGTAATCTTGAAGTTTCATCAATCAAAATTTCTGTCAGAGGATGCAAAGCGATCGGAGTGATTACATTATAATTTCTGTGAATTAAACCCCACGGGCTGTCCCAGATATTTTTTTGTTCAGAATTTAGAATCATCCAATTTTCAAGATCAAAATGAATTAAATTATTTTTTTTTGATTGTTTTAATAAGTAAGATAAAAAATCTTGGCTGCTGAAATACAAATCGAAGTTTTCAAAAGAATTTGAATCATTGAATTGAAATTGATCTTTGATCCAGAAATGCACCTTGGTACAGGTTTCGTTTTCACCATCACCATATTTAAAATTTTCTTTCAATTCAGAAATAATTTCTTCTTTGGTGCCTTCAGATCCTGCGTTCAATAAAGTTTTTCGGACTTGCAATAAATCTTGAGGCTTATCGCAGGCAAATATTTTAAAACCTAATTCGATAAAAAAATCTTTAATTTTTTGAATATCGACGGTAGGAATTAATTCAGAATCCAATTCAATTACGACTTTGTTGGCGTCAGGGTTTATTTTTTTGATGCGTATCATTTCAGTTGTGAAAAACTCTGTTGAGAAATCATCAGCTACAGAAATCACCAGTGCCGAAGCGGCCAGTGAAACACGCGAAGTATTTTCTACGACGTAACTGTTTTCAAAACCACGATGTACAACTTGTACGACGCTACCACCCAGTCTGAATGTTTTCAGGCGTTCAAGATATCTGCAGACGACATATGAATCCGTAATTTGCACATTTAATTCAGTCAGTTTTTTTTGAACTTGGTTTAATGTTGTTTTCAGAGAGCTTTGCGGTAAAAAATAATTTTTTTTAAATAAAGCTTTAGATTTTTTATTCAGAGGCAGTGACCTGACTTCGATTTCGGCGTAAGTTTCGCCCAGATAAATTGCTAATAGTGCTTGTGTTGAGGCGTTCGTCATAATAGTTTTAAAAAATATAAAGATGAATCACTAAGGGGTCAATCATGAAAGTGTCTGCCGAAATTTTAAATCTGGTTCCGTACAAACCGGGCAAGCCCGTTTCAGAGACAAAACGTGAATACGGTCTGACAGAGGTTTATAAATTAGCCAGTAATGAAAATCCATTGGGCCCCAGCCCAAAAGCGATCGCCGCAATTCAAAATTCTTTACTTGAGCAGCACCGTTATCCAGATCCTTCGTGCTATGATTTGATTCAAAAAATTTCTGAAAAATGGAATGTGAATCCACGACAAGTCGGCATCGGTAATGGTTCAAATGAAATCATTGATTTGTTGATTCGCATTTTTTGCGAAACCGGTGATTCAATTTTAACATCTCAAGCCGCTTTTGTGGCGTATCAAGTCTGTGCACAAGCAGCGCGTGTCAAAGTTCGAACAACACCACTAAAGCCAGACTTAACGATGGATTTAAAAGCGATCGCAGATGATTTTTTCAGAAATCCAACGGCAAAAATTAAATTGATTTTTATTCCGAATCCGAACAATCCAACCGGTACGATTGTTGGGGGCGAGGAACTGAATGAATTTTTAATTCGACTGGGCAACAGAGACGACGTGTTACTGGTTTTTGATGAAGCCTACACAGAATATGTGCGCGATTCAAAATTCAAAGAAGCTGCGAAATTTTTTGCGCAATATTCAAATGTGATTGTGTTAAAAACATTTTCAAAAGTTTATGGAATGGCGGGCTTAAGGTTGGGTGCGATGTTGGCGCCAGAATATGTTTTAGAATATTACAACCGTGTCAGAAATCCGTTCAATGTGAATGAACTTGCCCAGGTGGCGGGGATAGCGGCGCTTGAAGATCAAGACTATATCCAAGCGTCGCAAAAAATTGTTTGGGAAGGTCTCGATTATTTTTATTCAGAGCTTGAGCGCTTGAATTTACCGTATTTTAAATCCGAAGCGAATTTTGTGCTTTTTGATACAAAACGAAATGCGAATATCTGTTTTGAAAATCTGCTTAAAAAAGGCATTATTTTAAGACCCGTTGGTAACTATGGTTTCAATAAATACCTGCGAATGACTATCGGACAAGCATCCGAGAATAAAAAAGCGATCGACGCTATCGAAAAAATGCTGACCGAAGTTCCTGAGATCATGTAGCCTCTGATTCCATGGGTTTTGTAATAACTATTGATGGGCCTGCGGCATCCGGAAAATCTTCGGTCAGTCGTGAGCTTTCTAAAAAATTAAATATTCCGTGGGTCTCAACAGGTTCGTTTTATCGTGGGCTTGGTTATGCAGCTATCGAATCAAAAATAAATTTACAAGATCCCATTGCGTTGTCTGAACTATGCCATTCAAAATCTTGGAAAATTGAAATGACTCCTGAAAAAACGTTGGTTTGGTTTAACGAAAAAAATGTCACAGATTTGATAGCTCAAGAACAAGTTGGCTCAGTCGCAAGTCAAATCAGTCATTACCCCGAAGTCCGTCAATCACTTTTAGATCACCAAAGAAATTGTGCGACTGACAGAAATGGTTTGATTGCGGAAGGTCGTGATTGCGGCACTGTGGTTTTTCCGCACGCCGAAGTAAAAATTTATTTAACTGCCAGATCCGACAGTCGTGCTCAAAGACGCGCCCAAGAATTAGGTGCAGATCAACAAGTCACCGCCGATTTGCAAAAGCAACGCGACACTCAAGATTCAACCCGAAAAACTGCGCCTTTAAGCATACCCCATGACGCACTGGTGATCGATACCACCGAGTTATCACTTGAAGGTGTTGTTCAAAAAGTTTTAGAATTTACGAATGGGAAAATTTAAAACTGATCTTTAAATATTCCAATCAGAACGCTCGGAAAAAATTTGCGCTCTTCGGATTCTGTGATTTGTTTCGATTTTGCTAAATAAGATTTAAAAATGACATCCATTTTTGCAACCACAGCAGGGCTTTGAATTAAATAACCGTTTTCGACGTCTTGAACAAAACTTCGACGGCTTAAATTGACGGAACCAATGAATGCGAGCTTGCCATCGACTAAAATAAATTTTGAATGCAGAATTGAATTCTCTTTCCATTCATAAATTTTGGCGACTTGATACAATTTATTAATGCTTTCTTTATTTACTTCTTCATACAGCCAAGCCTGTGTATCACCTTCAAGGCTTACGCGAGTTTGAACTGTGATATCAATATGTCTGGCTGCGGCTCTTTGTAAGGCAGCTAAAATTTTGTCTGTAGGGCGCAAATAGGGGCTTGAAATTTGAATTTTTGATTCGGCACTGTCAATGAGCGAGACATATAATTTTTCAAGAGCGTTTTGGTCATTATAGGGCAAAGAAATAATATGTCTGATTTGATTTTCTGAATTCAGTTCGGTCGTAGGATTTTTTTCTGCTGCGGTGAACGGAATCACAGTTTCTGTCGTTGTATCGCGATTTAAAAATTTTAACAAATGAGCGACTGTATTTTCGGCGACTGTTTTTGATGTGATTTTCATTTCAAAATCGTTCCAGTGAACATAGTCGTCTTCGGTTCCGTATTGAACAAGTGCCGGTTGTTTTGAATAATCGGGTTTTGTTTTAAATAAAAAACCATCGTGAATATTGCGGCCGCCAAAAACAACGGCATTATTTTTTTCATCATCAGCCAATGTGATCAAAAGTTTGATATGCATGTCGCGGTATTTGTTATCTACGTATCTTAATGGATTTATACTGAAGGATTGCGGATCAAAATATTTAAATTCTTGTAATCTGAAATTCCCATTTGAATTCGCCAAATTTCGAAGTAATTTTTTGTCTTTGTCCAACATCATATAGCCTGTAGTGACTAAATGAACTAAAGTCCCGCGATCGGCATGAAATTGTAAAAGTCTTGCCATGACATTCCCATAAAAATCGGCACGGTAAACAAGGCTTGCTAAATAAATTGCTTTTAATTTCGGAGCTTTTGAAAAATCCAATTCAGCAAACGGGTTTTGATTTTGAATAAATTCAGAACTTAATTTGTAGCCTAAAAGCATTTCTGTTTTTGCAACAAAGCCCGATTCTGGCGTTTCAAGTGTTTGAAATTGATCTGCAGAACGAGCGCAAGATAATTGATTTAAGTTTTGCCTCTGAAAAAATGAATCTGTCGAATTAACAGCAGTGCAATTATCCTGAAATGTGATCATATTTTTTAAAAATGGAAAAGCTTGTGCTTCCGCTACAATTTTCATATTTGATGTTTGATTTTGATCGCTTTCGTTTTGATAAACCAATTTACAGTTTTTAGTAACAGTATTTAACAAAAACAATGCACCTTTTTGGTTTTTTAAATTGAAACGGTATTTGTTAATTGAATTTTTCTTTTCGTTGGCAGCCAAGTCACGATCTGAAATTTTCGAGCTGGGTGTGGGTTGCCCAAATTGAAAATTTTGATCACATGTTAATTCTAAATTCAAATTTATATTTTGATCTGAAATTTCGTTGGTAATAACTAGTTGTGAACTGGATTCTGTATTTGAAATTAAGAAAAAATGATCAGTTTTAAAATCTGCAATGCGTAGGTGTTCAATATGAATAAAATTTTCGATATTTTTTTTATTTGAAATAGAGGCTGGGTCTCTGTCGCACGCAGAATATTGGAAATAAAAATCGACAGCAAACAGTGCCATGATAATTGAAAATGTACTAATGAGTATTTTTTTTGTTCGCATCGGTCTTTCCTTTGAAATTATTTTTATCAGTCTGTGAATGAATAATTGTTTCATTTGTAAAATCATCTGTAAACAGTGCGCATTGTTCATCGGCACTTTTTTGTAAATTCATTTGTACGATATTAGGTTTGCAACTGAAGCGAATGTCGACTTGGTCGTTAATCAATGTGAAACATTTAAATTCCGAATGGATAATTTTAATTTTTTGTTGATCTTTTAATTTACAGCCAGCTTTTACAAGTTTGTCAAAGGTTTGTATTTTTTGTAGGTCAGTCATAAATTTATCAGCGCCCATCGCTGTGCAAAAAAGAATTTGTATAAATATGAAATTTTTAAACCAAGACATAAAATCATATCGGTTTTTATTCAGTCAAATTCAAAAAATATTTTTTCTCAAAACAGGACATGTCAATAAAACTGACGACTGCTGATGACATTTCAGTTCACTTATAGAATCGGGGTTTTAAATCAGATCAAGGGCGATTTGGCAGGCCTGAAATTTGAACTTATCAGTGCATGAAGCAATTTATTTTCATTCTTCTATTTTTGTGTCTCAATATAGGATTTGCACAAACGTTCCCGACGCCCGAAGCGCAAGCCTTTTTGCGTTCAGAAACCACAAATAATTATGTGCCCGAGACAACGGTGGCCGAAGCCTACAGGCCCAAAACAGATCAAGTTTTTAAAATAAATTACATCGAAATTCCAGCCAATAAATTAAATATTTCTGATTCTGGTTTGGGTTCTGAAAATTTGCGCAAACAATTATTATTTGAAAAAAATGGCGAAAAATACTTTAGATTTTTTATTCATCCAGACAGTGAAAAATTATATCAGCCCTTAATAACAAAGTATGGTATTGCTGGTTTTTACTGGGCATCGGCCACATCATCAACGCGCTCTGTGTTAGCGTGGAATCCTGAAAATTCAAATGATATGCTGTTTTTAAAATTAAGCTTGGCTCAATATCAAGATGGTCTTGGTCGCGTGATTCCAGATTGGGAAGTCCGTCGAAGCGTCGGAATCAGCACGACAGTCGCAAAAACTGCTGCATCCAACTGGCGTAAACACGGTGCTGAAATTATTTCTGAATTTATCGGCGCGTCAGTGAAAAAAAATGAAGGTCTGGGATTTTTCGTTGATGAAAAACAAGGTGAAATTTTTGAACACGGTTTGATAGCTCGTGATCCCGATTTTTTAACGCAAAATAAAAATGAACACGTACAGCCGTTATTTTCATTGTTTACACGGACGGGTAAAAAGGCACCCATGATTATCGAGCTGTGGAAAAAAAGTGGTGAAGCCAATTTTTACAAATTTATTGATCAGTTTTTATTTAAATCGTTTATTGAAATGAATTCGTATTTATTTTTTCATCAAGGTGTTGTTCCTGAAATTCACGGTCAAAACGTGTTGGTTCGTCTGAATAAAGCAAAAAATAAAATTATGGGTTATTATCATCGCGATGTCGGTTCGATGAAAATTGATCTGCGTCTTCGTTATATTCATGGTTTAGGAATCGATGACCTTCGAACACCCAACGCAGCGTTTGATTTTAAATTTGCCAGATCAACTGAAGTTTATCAGTCCGTCTTTTTAGATTATTTGAACGATTGGCTATTTAAATGGGGCTACTTTAATAACATCAATGATTTTGTTCCGGGATTTGATCCTGAAAAAACAAAATCACGCTTGTTAGAAATGCTTTTAAATCATGTGCGCGAAAAATTTCCTTTAAAATCAAAATACGAATATAAAACCGTCGAAGGCCACATGAATTCTTTTTACAAAGAAAACCCACCTTTGAACTGGAAACCCATCGATATCGACACAAGCTTAGAAAAAGTTTCAGAATTTATAAATACACAAAAAGACAAGTCTCAATTTATGAATTTGCCGGAATCTTGGATTCCACATATTCGATTCACAGAAAAAAACTTTTTATTTACTGAATATGGCCTGTTAAAATTAGAAAACGACAGCAAATTAAATATTTATTTTTATGCGACCAAAGATTTCAATGAATTCAAAGTTACAAAAGCAAAAATTGAAAATTTCAAAATTGTCAGAAAAAAATCAGCCATTAAAAAAATCGGTTTTTATTCAGGAACGTTTGATCCTCCACACAAAGGGCATCTGGAATTGCTCGAAAGAGCGATGCGCGAATTACAATTGGATTTAATGTATGTGTTGCCGAATATTAATCCTGAGCATAAACCAGGTGCTACCAATAACGACGACCGATTGAAAATGACAAAGCTTGCTTTTGCAGATGACCCCCGAATAATTGTTGCTGATCCAAAGCAGATGTCGGTTGTTCGTGATTTTGGAATGGGTGGTTACGTTCAATACATCACCGAGACTTTTTCAGAAGGAACTGTATTTCAAATTATGGGTGACGACAGTTACGTACGGCTTAAAGAATTTGGTGATATTCAGCGCCCTAAAAATTTAGTGATCGCTGTTTCAGCGCGCGATGATCATTTTGAATTATTGGAATCTTCGATGAACGGTGCGCGAGTAGTCTCGTTGGGGGCTGATTTATCAGGACGCTCTTCGACAAAAATTCGCAAAACTATTTTATCAGGACAAGTGCCTGCGGATTTGGATCAAAAAGTTTTTGAATATGTTCAAAAAAACCGCCTGTATCAGCGCGTGCAATGTGTATTACTTTTTTAAGAGGACTTTAATTGGATTCTAAATTTCGCTCAGGTTTTAGGCTTTTGAGACGTAAAACCGGGTCTAGGTCGGTGCTTAATAAACTGTGACAAAAACTTTCAAAATCACCTATTGACCACCTTTCAAAATCCTCGTAGAACATCTGTTCACCTTAGGGGTCCAAGAGGCGCCTTTGCGTAGAGAAAGAAAAAAACACACATGAATAAAACGATCAGTAAGTCTCAAAAAGAAAAGATGTCAGTATTGGCTATGCTCGATGCTGAAGACTCTAAAATTGCTTCGAACCCAGGTTTGAATGCAAAAGTAACAGTAAAATCTGGTGAATTTGAAACAATGTTTCAAGCCGCTAGCAAAGACCAAGAATTCCGCGTTGGCGACGTCGTCAACGGAACCGTGGTTGAAGTGCAATCTGATTATGTCCTTGTCGACATTAATTACAAATCAGAAGGCCTTATTGCGATCAACGAATTCAGAATCGTTGATGGTGTACGTCAAATTAAAGTCGGTGAATCTGTCGAAGTTTTAATTGATCGTATTGAAAATGATAACGGCATGATTGTTTTATCGAAAGAAAAAGCAGACATGGCACGTGCTTGGAATGATATTTCTAAAGCTGCAGAAAACGAAGAAGTCATTGAAGGATTAGTTGTCGCGAAAGTTAAAGGCGGATTATCAGTTGATATCGGCGTAAAAGCTTTCTTGCCAGGATCACAAATTGATTTACGTCCTGTTCGCAACATGGATATTTACTTAGGTAAAAAATATAAATTCAAAGTTATTAAATTTAACAAAAAACGTGGAAACATTGTTCTTTCTCGTCGTGCAATTCTTGAAACAGAGCGCGATAGCATGAAAGCTCAAGCTGCAGATACAATGAAAGAGGGCGCAACAGTTCTTGGTCTTGTTAAAAACATTACTGATTACGGTGCATTCATTGATTTGGGCGGTTTAGACGGATTGTTACATATCACTGACATGAGCTGGGGACGTATTAAACATCCATCAGAAGTCATTAATGTTGGCGATGAAATCAAAGTTAAAATCTTGAAATACGATACTGAAAAAGAACGCGTATCATTAGGTATGAAGCAATTAACAGAAGACCCTTGGTTGACTGTTATTTCTCAGTTCCCAGTGGGCCAAAAAGTAAACGGAAAAATCGTTTCTGTTGCAGAATACGGCGCATTTGTTGAATTGGGCGATGGCGTTGAAGGTTTGATTCACGTTTCTGAAATGTCTTGGACTAAACGTGTAAAGCACGCAAACCAAGTTGTTCAAGTCGATCAAAAAGTTGATGTTCAAGTTTTATCTATCGATTCTGAAAACCGCAAAATCAGTTTAGGTATGAAACAGCTTCAAACTAACCCATGGTTAGAAATGAAAGATACATATCCGCCAGGAACAATCATTGAAGGTGAAGTTAAATCTGTCACTGACTTTGGTGTTTTCATCGGAATCGAAGACGGTATTGACGGTTTAGTTCATATTTCTGATTTCTCTTGGACAAAACGTGTAAATCACCCTTCTGAAATGTTTGCCAAGGGAACAAAAGTTCGCGCGGTTGTTTTAGGTGTTGATACTGAAAACGAAAGATTCTCTTTAGGTGTTAAACAGCTTGAAGGCGATCCTTGGTCACATATCGAATCTAAATATGGTATCGGCACACAGCACGAAGTTAAGGTCACTAAGACTGTTGATTTCGGTGCGTTCGTTGAGCTTGAGAGTGATATCGAAGGTTTAATTCATATTTCTGAATTAACGACTGATAAAATCGCTACAGTTGAAGACTTCATCAAAATTGGTGACAAGTTAAAAGCTGAAGTGATCACAATCGACAAAGATGCCCGAAAAGTAGGCTTGTCATCAAAACTTGTTAAATTGCGCGAGCAAAAAGGTGATGTTGATGAGTATGTTAAAAAGGCAACTGCAACAGCAAAAACAAGCTTCGGCGATATGTTTGCTGATCAATTGAAAAACTTAAAGAAGGATTAATTTTTGTTTGGGTTTTAATACCCAGCGAAATGACTGAATTCTAATGAAAGAGGAACCTATACAAGGTTCCTCTTTTTTTTGGAAACAACGTTTCAGAAAAACGAAGTTAGACAGCTTGGAGTAAAATATGAAGCAATGGTCATTTGGTAAAAAATTTTTTCTGGCGTTATTTTTATTTGTTATCATTGTGACGGGCTACAGAATTTGGTCAGGTAAATCTGAAAATTCAGGCGATCGAATTATTTCAAAAAATGAAATTTTGCATCTTGAAATTAATGGCGTGATCATGAACGGTAAAAAATTTCTAGATAATTTAAAACGCTATAAAAAAGACGCTTCAGTCAAAGCTGTCGTGATTGAAATTAATTCTCCGGGTGGGGCTGTTGGGCCATCGCAAGAAATTTATTATGAAATTATGCGTTTCAAAAAAGAAACTAAAAAACCTGTTATCTGTGTGTCGACAGGATTGATCGCAAGTGGCGGGTATTATTCGGCGTTGGCCTGTGATCAGATTGTTGTGGCTCCGGGCACGATGATTGGTTCGATTGGTGTTATTATGGAATTTGCAAATCTTGAGGGTTTGTATGATTTCGCAAAAGTTAAACGTTACACAATTAAGTCTGGTAAATTTAAGGATTCTGGTTCTGAATACCGGGCTATGCGCGATGACGAGCGTGAATTGTTTCAAAGTATGATTGATGAAGTTTACGATCAATTTCGTAAAACAGTAGCCTCTGCCAGAAATCTGCCACTTGATTTTGTAACTCAGTATGCAGACGGACGAGTAATGACAGGGTCCACAGCCGTAAAATTAAAATTTGCAGACGCCGAAGGCACATTCGAAGATGCCATTCGTATGGCCGCACAAAAAGCAAAACTGGGCGAGGACTATCACGTGTTTAAACCACACAAAGAAAAAACTTCGGTCTGGGATTTAATTATGGATGAACGAAATGACAACGATGATTTAAATTCGTTAGCAGATTTGGCGGATTTGAAATCTAAAGTATCTGGTAAAATGGGTGCTGAGGCCGTTACCAAAGCGATGCAATCTGTT
>CANBND010000031.1 GCA_947370945.1 Pseudobdellovibrionaceae bacterium
TACATATTAAGCTGGTCCGACAATCGCGTAAATTTATGATTCAAAAAGGTGATTATATTAAAAGAATCGATTTATCCGGTGAAGATTCAGATTATATTGGGACAACAGATTTATTAATTAAAAAAAGTCAGTTAAATATCCGACTCCCAAATGCATCGCAATCACAGCTAAACTTTGAAAACTCATGGCGTATGTTATAAATATTCGTTTATGTTCACCTGCAAATTCAGAGATATAGGCTATACTTAATGGATAATACGGCGACATCCCCAGCCCGACTAAGGCCAAAAAAAATGGATGCAGGTACAAACCTAAAACTAAAAATACAAATGAACACATCAATGACAAGTTCATCTGTGACCGAATTGACATATTTATTTTTTTAAATGCGAAAAATAAACGACCGCTCAGTAAAAATAAAAAGAAATAGGTCACATATTGACTGGATTGTTGCAAATCCATTTGAAAATAATTTCGCATATACTGGGCCAACCGTGTTGAAACTAAAATCTCGGCCACGACATAAAAACCGATGACTCCACAAATAAACAAAAGTGTTTTTTTAGAAATTTTATTTTGGCTGGCCTTTGAAACATTCACTGTTTTTTTAATAATACTAAATGCTGGCATTGGCCGAACAAATATCAAACCACATAAAAAGATAAAACAAAGAGTTCCTGCTGAAATAAATGCAAAGCGCCAGCTTCCAAAAAAAGTGGTCGTATGCGTTGCAACAACAGGGGATAAAAAACTGGCGAAACCATACATCGCGTGTAATCCAGATAAGGCTGTGGCTTGCTTTTCAGATTCAATACTTTCCGAAACCAACAAATTCTGCGCGACGCCCATAAAACCGAAACTTAACCCCAGCGAAAAACTTCCAATTAAAAAAACAGAAAAACGAGGTGACACACCCATGATCGTCATCCCAATAAATAAAACCAAAACACCCAACGCTAATAACGAAGAAATTGAATATCGGCGTAAATAATATATCGATAAGAAACTTGCCAAAAATGCTGATCCAGATGTCATTGCAAAACTGAATGAGCCTTCAGTGCTGGATAGTTTAAAAAAATTTAAAATTTCAGGAAATAATGGTCCACGAATATTATCAGAAAGGCCAAGTAAAAATAAACTCAAAAATGCAAAAAAAATGGCCCATTTTTTTTGAGCCATTTGACCGATATATAAATTCATTCACTAACTTTCTGGTTTGAATCCTTATTTTGAGTCTAAAGCAGTCTTTAAAACTTTGAAAGTATTAATTATCGTTTTACGATCGATCTCTCCAGTAAACGTAAAAGGTTGGTACGTCGTATTGAAACCTAATTGAAATTTGCCACATTCATAGATATTTGCAACTGTTGATGGATCGTTCACATCGGCTTTTTTTGGTAAACGACCATTGTATCCTAAGAAAATAAATGCTTCGCCAATAAAACTGTCTAAAGGGTATATCGCTCGACATGGATTAATAAATACATCCCACTCATCTAACTCTGCCTGAGCATTTTTATGAGCATAATCAGTCACGAAATTTCTAAATCTTGGGTATGATAACCGAACTTCTGCAGCAGATAAAGACCAATTTTTATTTTGATCATAGGCCGAAAACAATGATTCGATATAAATTAATGTCATATTTAATGTCCGAATGTCTGCGGTTTCAATTCGCCCAATTTGCTTTTGATCAAATCGTGCGACCGTCATCACAGCATCGTAGTAACTTTTAAATTGAACATCCGATAATTTGTTTAAATAACCGACCAAATACGACAAGTTTGAATAATAATTTTTATAGTTATTTTTGAAATCATTGTAAAAACATTTTTCATCGTTCAATGGGTATTTAAAAACGTCTTGGTCTGGCAAATTGCATCCAGCCCTTGTTAAACCTTCACGGATTTCTTGCAACTGCTGGCCGCCCCCCGTCAGTAACATATTTAGATACTGAAAAGCTTCAGGCTTTGTAACTTGCTGATCGCCGTTACCAGAAAATGTAAATAAATTCGCTTGTAAAAAAGTCTCTTTGGCTGTTTTAATACTTTCAGAACGCGGATCAAAAGTTTTCATTTCAATCGCAAATTCTTTAAAATCAGTGTACCAGTCGATAAAACCAGATTCCGTAATAACAGTTGAATTTCCCCAACCACGAATTAATTCACGTGCTAACATTTTACCGTAAAGCCCGCGTGCTAAGTCTTCCCACGACATATCCCAAATATCTTGATTCACGGCCAAAACCATTTTTTTAAATCTATATGTTACAGGTTTTGTAGAAATAAATTCGTCCTTTAAATCTTTAAATCCATCCAAAATAAACGCTGTGTCTTCGGTATTAAAATTATTCCAATTTTTTAACTTTTGTGCAGACTGATAAACACTCATTTGTGTTTGTAAAAAACTGATATTTTTTCGATCGGTCTCTGTCTGAAATTGGACCGAACTGATGAAATCCAAGTTCAGTTTAAATATTGCGATTTCTTTTTGTATAGCCTTAATATGGACTAATCTCAATGAATCCAAACTGTCCGTTGTCATGCTTTTTTGATCACTAAATACATTAATAATTAATTTTTTATAAAAATTTTGAAAAGTGGAAAACTGAACTTGAAATGGCAAAATATTTTTTTTCAATACAGATTCAATAATGGCATCCAAGGCTGAAATTTTAATTTCTGAATGTTTTTGAAATTGAACCGACTGCTGCAAAACGTTCAATACCTTCTCAACAAATTGGACTGCCTTATCTAATTGATTTTCAGATTCAATTTTGAACTGAACATCACCATGTAACACATATGAAGATAGCGTCATTAAATCTGTAAAACTATCAATCGCACTCGTGTATTCAGATTCATTTTTTAACGGTTCTGTTCCAACTAAAAGCACTTTAACTTTCTCGGCCAAATCCAAAAGTTCTTTCTGATCAGTTTCAACAATATTAAGGTTCAATAATAACTTTTTTAAATCTGAAAATTCATAGGCTGATTTACCCAACTTTGAAGCAGACAGTAGGACTTTTAAACTTGAACGCAATTGTGCGAAACCAGAATCAATTGTTAATCGTGAAAACGGACCATCTTCTTTTTTAAAGCCGTACATTTTAATGTAGGGTAATAATTTTTGCACTTCCTCTTTGATAACAATCAAATATCCACGCAAATCAGTAATTTCCGTTTTTGTGATAACAACTTCAGAGCCGCCTAACAAAGCTTTTTTCAAAACCAACAAATCATTAGCTGCTTCTTTTGATATTTTGGCGTCCTTATGAAATTTGTCAAAAATAATAAATAATTCTTCCGCGGTGAATGAATCTGCATTTTGTTTGCCTTCGACACGGTTTTGAAACTGATTCAAAGTTTGATCTAAACATTTAAAGGTCGCATTGATTTCTGTTGTTGTTGATTCAGAACGTATCATCTTTTTGAGTTGCAAGCTTAAATCTTTTAAACAAATCACATCTTCAGATTTGATTTCTAAAACTTCCTGTTTTGCAGGCTTGCCTTTTAAAAATTCGCTACAGCCGCTTAAGACAAAGCTTGATACCAAAAATACAACTGTAACTATTATTTGCCGACTAAAAATCATAACTGGCTCCGATCCATACTTGATCCAAATTTCTGTAATACGAAATACTTGTCGCTGCATCTGATGTGTCTACCAATATCACATCAAAAGCAAATTTCCATGGTCCTTTAAGGTCAATTTGATTTCTTGATTTTAAAATCTTCAAATTATTTTTCTCGGCTTGTCGCCAAATTAATTGAGTCGACAATTTAAATTTATTTTTAAAAATATCCTTATATTGTGCAGCTACTTCGTAAGCTGTTCGATAAATAAATTTCGTCGTCAATGTTTGTCGGCTTGGATTTGCATCAGGACCTTGTTCGATCAAATCTTCACCCGATGTAAATAAACCATTGGCTTCAAAACTGATCTCGTCTGTTGCATTTAACTTTACATGTGGTCCAACGCTTGTGCTTTCGAAAATAACTGGCACATTATAAGTCGAATCAAATTCAGGCGACTTTGGACGCAAATACAACACAGATAAATCAATCGCACCCCAGTCATCTTTATAACCTAAATCTGCAGCCACTAAATTTTCATAATATGTCTTTGGTAAAATTGTGATTTTAACACGATCCGTGACCAGAACACCTTTGTATCCCAAAGCCACTTGATGTGACGGTTTGTACATCGCTGATACATCTGCAAATAAACCCTTTTTTTCGCCATAAACAAGCTGCACACCAAAATTTGGCTGAAAAACGACATCTGAAATGTTTGGATTTTCAATTTTGTAATCGATCGGCAAAATTTGATTTTGAAATAAAATGTTTTGTGGCGGCGACACAAACCACGGATTATTTGATTCGAATTGTCCATTTTTCAAATCATAACCTGGACCCTGATCCGGAATAAACAAAGGTGAACCATAAAATAAAAAACCTAAATTTTTCTTTTTCTTCTCCCAAAAAACTCCAGTCAAACCCTGATTTTCTGGATTCAACGAGTTCCAACGAAATTGGGGTTGAAAAAAACCTAAATTCCAACGGTCATCAACATTCGACCAAATATTCGTTTTGCGACCGATGTGTATTTGTGATGAATCATCCATTTTAAATGAAAAATAAATTTCACGAACGTTTAAATAACTTAAAACAGGTGTACCCACAGCATACATTCCCGTTAAATTTAATTTGAATGCATCTGATTCTGATTTCTCAGATTTTAAACTGGCTCCAAAAAAACCGAAATTTGACGACTGTGTGTTTTCGTAATCTTGACTGATGAACGATAGGCCTTGTGCTTCGACAGAACCTACGATATCCGCCAAAGATATTTCGGCCCCAAATAACAGGCTCAAAACAATGACCAATAATGAGACACTTTTTAAGTTCATTTGCATATGTACTTTAACTTCAAGAGCCGTGCCCTTTATCAGTGGCAAAATGATTGCTAAATCGAATATATAGCTTTTTGATCGTTACACATAGGCAGCTGACTAGACAGCTGCCAGTTTTTGTTTCTAAAATATGATCTTGATGAAATTCTTAATCATTCGCTTTTCTAGCATCGGTGACGTGACTCAATCTTTGAGTATCCCCGCACATATTTTAAATACGTATCCCACAGCTCAAATTGATATTTTAACAAAAGTTGAATTTCAAAATTTGTTTCAGTACTCACCCTTTGTAAAAAAAATATGGACGATTGAAAAAAAAATCAGCTTAAAAAAAATATTTAAACTGTCACAAGACATATCTGCAGAAAACTATACGCATGTATATGATGCTCACAACAATTTACGTTCAAATTTATTTTATTTTTTAATATCTGCAAATCATAAATTACAAAGACCCATGATGCGATTCAAAAGATTTTTACTTTTGAAATTTAAAATAAATCACTTCGAAAAACCATTTTCAGGTCAAAGAGACCTTTTGAAACCACTTGAAAAATGGCAAATCCCATTTTCATTGCCTGCCACACCGCAATTGTTTTTAGATTCAGATTCTGAAATTTTTTGCTCTGATTTTTTATTAAAAAATAATTTAAAAAAATATATAGTCTTAGTCCCTAGCGCCGCCTATGAATTAAAGCGCTGGCCTATAAAACAATGGCAAAAATTAATTGAATTAAATCCAGACAAAAAATTTGTTGTTTTGGCTGGCCCCAATGATCATTTCACACAAGCGCTCAACCAATTCACAAATGTCATTAATTTAACCGGACAAACCACACTTTCACAGTCAGCAGCCTTGATCGCAACAGCGACTTGTATTGTCAGTAACGACACAGGCATGTTACATTTTTCAGAGCAGCTGGGACGTTCCACGATTGCTCTGATGGGCCCTGCGCCGTTTGGATTTCCATCAAGACCCACAACAAAAATTTTAGAAAGAAATCTGAACTGCCGTCCCTGCAGCAAACATGGTCAAGGCCCCTGCGTTAATAAAAATTATCAAGAATGTCTGGTTGATATTCCACCCGAAGAAGTCAGTTTCGAAATGAATCTCAAATGCTAACAGTTTACCGCATCGTTTATTTTATATTAAAATATATAATTTGCATTTTGAAACCATTTTTATCCAATGATCTTAAAAAGTGGATTAACTTACGAAATAAAAAAATAAAAACGACACGTTCTAATTATAAAAAAATTATGTTTCACGCAGCCAGTGGCGAAATCGAATATATCAAATCAGTTATACGGGAATTCAAAAAGCAACATCCTGACGTTGAAATTATTGTGACCTATTCGTCACCTTCAGCAGAAAAATTATTTACGAATCTGCAAACCGAGGTCACGGCCTTTGTTCCTTTGTCATGGGACACACCAACACGGATTCAAAATTTACTGACAGAACTACAACCTGAACTGATTGTTTTTTCACGAACAGATTTCTGGCCTGAATTGATTTATCACGCCTACAAAAAAAATATTCCTTTGATCGGTGTTTCGATGTACCCACGCTTTGGTTTTTTTCAAAACGTATGGTTAAAATTTATTTTGAAAAAATTTTCAATGCTGACTGTTGTTTCTGAATCAGCCTGCCAACAACTTTGTTCTCTTTTACCAAATAAGAATGTGATCTATTTACCGGATACACGCTTTGATCAAGTGATTCATCGACTTAATTCGCAATCAAAAATTGAACTGATCACAGACAAAAAAGTTGTCGTATTTGGGTCAACATGGCCCGAAGATGAACAAATCCTTGTTGAATGTGTTGATCAAATTTTAAAAAATAATTTTCGTATCGTTTGGTGTCCACACGACGTATCGAAAAGCAGAATCGAAGAGTTAACTGAACAACTTAAAAAATATTCTGTATCCAAATTTTCGGATGGCACAACGACCATCAATTTTAAAACTGATATTTTAATTTTAGACCAAATTGGTTTTTTAGCAGATCTGTATCGTTTCAGCCAAATTTCATTTGTTGGCGGCTCTTTTAAAGCCAAAGTTCACTCGGTCATGGAACCACTTTGTGCCGGCAACACCGTCATCGTTGGACCCTATTACAAAAATAATCCCGAAGCTGTTCATTTTCTGAAAAAAAAGTATGTTTATACTGTTTCTAATTCAACCGAATTTTTATTAGTATTTGAAAACATTCAAAAAGGCAACCAGGCCTCAGAAATTAAAAATACAATGATGAGAATCAGTGGTTCCTCTGAAAAAATGGCAATTCTTATTTCTGAATATTTAAACAAGACAACATAAATTTCAAATTTCGGATTCCAAACCAACTGATATTTTCGCCATCAATGACTTCACCCGAAAAACCTTGTGATTTAATTTCAGCAATGTTTTTTTCAAACGGATAGGGCTCTGTTGAAAATAAACAGTATCTTTGCAGAAGTGTCTCCTCAGAAATTTCAAAATATTTTTTTACGTTCATTTCAAGTTCATAACCAAGATAAGCCAATACATCTCCGATAAAGGTATTTTTTGAAACACACATCCACGGATTTTTCCAGATCACATAACTTATATTCTTTGTATTTTCTTTATTCAGTTTGCAAGTCAATTTTTTACTATTACAAACCTGTTTATAAAGCTCGGCATATTCTAATAATTTTTTATTTTTTAAAAAATCTGCCATTTTTTCAAGTTCAAAAATACAGGTTTCAATCGATGTTACTTGCGTTGCAATCCATTTTAATCCATAGCTATTCAACTGCTGAACGATATCTATTGTATTTTCTTCTTTATCTAAAATAATCAGATCAGGTTTTAATAAAATTATTTTTTCGATATCAATATTTTTTGTGCCTCCGACGATAGCAATATTTTTAACCGCTTCATCTGGATGAATACAAAATCTGGTTCGACCAACAACGTCAACACCGGCCTCAATTAAAGTTTCAGTCCACGACGGAACTAAACATACAACTCGCATATCAGCCTATTGTGTCAATCGAACAAAACTTGAGTCAATGATTAAACCCCATGTATATTTCTAGATATGAATACACAGATGACTACACACATGGAAAAATATTCGCCACTCAGAGAAAAACCAAAAATACAAAAATTTAAAAAAGATGATATCTTAGTTTTGTTCGGAGAACTTTTTAATCGCGGTTACGCCAACGGACTGGTCGAAGAAGCCGAGTCATGCGGAATGACTGTCATCCGTGCCACTGTCGGACGCAGAGACGAAAACCAAAATTTACGTGGATTGACTGCCGAAGAATCTGAATTAATTCCAAAACCTTTTATTAATATTCCTCTAGAGGCTGGTTTTGATCTTGAAAAAGATTCAGAAGGTCAATGCCCAAATGATTATTTAAAATCTGTAAAACTGAGCGAATGGGAAAATGCTTCTGTACCAGATAAAACCTTGAATGAATCTCAAGCCGCGGGTCAAGCCAGATTTAAAAAACAAACTGCAGATTTTATTTCTGAAGTTCAAAAATATGCAAAACCAAATTCACACGTCCATTTCGCACACTTAATGGCCGGCGGAGTTCCTCGTACAAAAATTGTCATGCCATTAATGAACCGTGTTTTCAAAGGCGTTGGAGACCGTCATCTGTCGTCAACAACGTTTTGGAATTCAAAAATTGGCAGTTATTTAAAAAGAAATTTTTCAGAAGTCACCGCAAACACATTCAATATTTTAATCGAACAATCTACAAATTTTCGCGCTGATATGAAAAAACAAAATACCACTGTCAGCTATGTGGCCTATGGTTATCACGGCACAGAAATCATTATTGAAGATAATTATAAATGGCAATCCTATGCCCCATACATTCAGGGTTGGGCAAAAATTGAATTGGAAAATTTCGCTAAAAACTGGTCTCAAAAAGGCGTTAATGCCTGCGTATATAATTGCCCTGAAATTTTGACAAATTCCAGTTCTCTATTTCAAGGACTTGAGATTCCGCTTTATAATTTGGTCAGATCTTTACAGAAAGAAATTCCAAACCATCCGTTGACACAAAAAATGAAATCCGAATGTGAAAACGTTTTAAATGATCCTGCAGACCTTGAAAAAATATTTCAGATGGTCGATCAGCATATGATTTATTCTGAAAAAATTGGAACCAGTATATATAAAAATTGGCCACAGCACTCAATCCAAGAACAGCTTGAACGTTCACTCAAATTATCAGATGACATCATAGCGCTTCATAAAGACGAAAAAAATATGATGAGTCCTCTATTAAGTGAAATTATTTTTAAATCTTGTGGTTACGTGATGTTACATGATGGATTTAAACCAAAAAATCCTGTCAGTTGGATTGGTCATGACATGATTAGTAAGTGTGTTCCCGTATGAATACAAATAACTTAAACCAGATCATTCAACCGAAAAAAATTGCAATCACTGGCGGCCCCTCAGGTGGAAAAACAACGTTGATCGATGCCCTGAAAAAAGAATTCGGTCAAAAAATTAAAATCGCCCCCGAAGCAGCATCAATTTTATATAAAGGTGGTTTCCCCCGAATAAAAAATTATTCGGGATACCTTCACGCCCAGAAATCCATTTTAACAACGCAAAACGAACTTGAACATTTATTAATGGAAAATTTTCCAGAAAGATTACTGGTTTGTGATCGTGGATCATTGGATTCACTGGCCTACTGGCCCGATACCGAAGAACATTTTTTTAAAACCATCGGTTCAACGCGCGAAAAAGAATTAGCAAAATACGATTGGCTTTTACATTTAGACACAGCCTTTGAAAATGATTACGACACATCAAATCCCATTCGCACCGAAGATTTTCACGAGGCCCTGATGCTGAATGATAAAATCAAAAAAGCATGGGATGGTCATCCCAAGCGCGTGATCTTAACCGCACAAAGTGATTTTTTTACTAAAATGCGAAAAGCCACGGATATCGTGGCTGAGATTTTAGGTTCTAAATAGCGATTTACACAGATTGGTTTTATTCTGAAGATTTTCAATCTTCACCGATACAATTAAATTAAAAAAAACCCATTTTTTTCAACAGTGGGCTAAGTATTTAACTTTGAACTTTAGAAATAGTTATCGGTCAAGGCGACTAAATGAGCACGTCAGTGGTCCTTTTGAGCATCCACTTGTCGATTCAAACTTTAGTTCGGATTTATTTATTGTAACAATTGTCCATGTTCGGCTCGATATATTCATGCTAGTATCGCATTTAGTATTTCCCGCAGAAAATGTACGCCCTTCTGCGGCAGTAACATCAAAAACATTGTCAGAAGTAGCGTTAATTGAGGCCTCCTCATGAATAGAACAATAATGATTCCATTCAGGATTTTTCCAACGAGCTATTTGTACTTGAAATAATTTATTACCATTGATGAACATGACATGTGAATACTGTAAGTTTGAATTAGATGTATCTTTGCCAGCACACGTACATTTTGTTTCAACCCAACCACCATCTATAGCTAATGGAGATAGTGTATCATAGTGACCAGATCTAATTGAAACACAGGCTTGAATGAAAATCAGGCTAAAAATTAAAAGAATAAATTTAATATTTTTCATAATTTAATACTTTCACAAAATAAATTTCTATTTCGACAACCAAATAAAATCAGCGCGAATGCCTTCATCAACTGAGGGCTTCATGCTGTCTTGAATATCTTGATCCGTCATTCCTTCAGTATAAACCTGCGACACCGTCACAATATCAATCGGCAATTTTTCTGCGTTCAGACGTGCTTTCAATCTGTAGGGCAAACCACCGCCATACTGTACATGAAATTCACCAACGATAATCACAAAAACTTGGTCAGGATGTTGTTTTTTAAATTCAACCGTTTGCCAAGCCATTGTGTCATCCCAAGCACTTTGTGCGACGAAATAATTCTCTAAACTTGCAACTGGCACGGGGTGACCCATCGCTTGAAAAAAACGTTGGCGATAGCTGTCTCGGCCTATTGTAAAATCAGGAGGTAACAATTTTTTCTGATCTGGTGTTAGTGCATCGATACCCTGCTTTGAAATTATTTTTGTTACATCGCGAGTTAAATTAATTCCTAAACCAAATTCACCAAATAAAATTTCGTCTTTATAAAAATTAAAATCGTATCCACCCCAGTTGATAATTTTCAAAAACGCAGATTCATCAATTTCACCCGACCTGTATTGATTGATAAACATTTGGTCTGTGTAATTAAAAAATTCCATCCCAACAGAAACTTTCAAGCCTTTATTTTTAAGAGCATTTAAAAGTTCAACGTGTTGATCGTGAACAGGTTTTAACCCATGCATTTCGCCCACGACGACAACAGATCCCGGCTGCACCCGATCAACCAGCGATTGCAAATCTGACTGAGCCTGAGTAGCTCCATCATAAATTTGAGCCTTGGCTGCCGCAGAAAAGGTAAAAACAAGACCAAATGCGAACAAGAATGATAAAATTGAACTTTTTTTAAACATAAATACCTCAATTTATTTATATTACATTGACGAAGTGGTGTAAATCTTCTTATATAACTGTCTTACTTAATTTGTTATTTTAACGAGGTTTATCATGGCTAAGAAAAAAGGTCGCATCATAGTTACTTTAGAATGTACTGAAGCAAAAGGCGCTGGAAAACCAGTTTCTCGCTACACGACAACTAAAAACAAAACAAAGACTCCAGGTCGTTTAGAAAAGAAAAAATACAATCCTAATATGCAAAAGCATACAGTTCATCGCGAGACTAAGTAATTTTACTTAATTCTAACGAATGATACTGACGGATAAAGAAATTCTAAAAAATATGGAACAAGGGCTCATTAAAGTTGAGCCCTTTGATTTATCTAAACTCGGCACAAATTCTTACGATGTGCATCTGGGTAAAACTTTGGCCATGTACAACGATGATATCATCGATGCCAAAGCCCACAATAAAATCACCACATTTGAAATTCCGGCTGAAGGTTATGTTTTATTACCTTCAAAATTTTATTTGGGCGTTACTGCCGAATACACAGAAACTCATGCCCACGTGCCCTTCTTAGAAGGCAAATCCAGCGTAGGCAGACTGGGCATCGATATCCATGCTACGGCAGGCAAAGGCGATGTTGGTTTTTGTAACTACTGGACACTTGAAATTTCAGTAAAACAACCAGTTCGCGTTTACCCATTAATGCCCATCGGACAATTAATTTATTTTGTCGTTCAAGGCGATATAGAAAATTATTACAACAAAAAATCCTCAGCGAAATATAATACCAAAGCTGCGATTCCTGTCGAATCGATGATGTTCAAAAACAAATTTTAAGACCAAATTTTAGCTTTAAACTGTATTTTAAGGCTTAGCCAATGAATCGGCGATAAAATTAAATATGATTCCCAGATCTAAACGATTTGACTGAATAATCCATTGTTTTTCATCGTTGATAAAGCCCAAAAACTTTAATGTCTCACCCAAACCCTTTGGCGGACGACCATATTTTAACAAATAAATAAATACCCCTGGTAACTGTGCATCAGTGATTTTACTACCGTTCGGGATAACCTTTAACATTTCTTTAATTGTGCTTTTAAAAACTGGATACGCAAGCATGGCTTCGTCTTTGGTTAAAAGGCCATCACGATCTTTGTCGTACTTGGCGAATAAAATTTCAAGATACTGTACGACGTGCGGAAATAAATTTGCATCTGCAAAATAAACAACTTGTTTTGCATTTGGCACGTGTCCTGCTGCTTTTAATAAGCTCAAATAATATTTTTTATTTTGATCCTCAGAGAACTGTTTTTTCATATTGAAAAACTCAGGCATTGATTCAAAGCCCACGCTTGTATCAAAATAATATTTTAATAAGCAATCTTCATAGACTGTCGTTTCACTTGTGACGGGATCATTCTGCGGTGGTAAACAAACACGGATGGCACCATTCTGCAAAGCTTTGGCGCGTTTTAGTCCAGAAAAAATATGCATCATCAAATCCGTCAGCTCCTCATAGTTAGCCAGCTGATCACCATTCGCATGAGCCACAAATAAATTAGCTTCACGAAATCTGGATGAAATAAATGTTGTGTTCGTTGGCGAAATTAAATCTAATTCAAAAATCAACGGTTTAATGGCTTCGAAAAAAAATTCAGCTTCCGGTAATGTAATTCCGTTTAATAATTTTAGATTCTCTTCATCTTTACTTAACGTTCGAACCATAACTCGTGCCAACGTTCTAGAAAATTGAATCTCTTGCAAATCAGTTAATGCATACATATTACCATCAAAAATTTTCAGAAATTTATTTGTATCTAAAGCCATCGTCACAGGACTTGAAACTACGCGGATTAATTCAGAGAGCGAGTTTAACTGAATCGGCGATACACCCGCTTTAACAATTTGATCAATACGTTGAGCAATTTCTGACTGACCAAGTAGCACATCTGATTTAAATATGGCGAATACATCATGATTTGATTGTATGTAAATATCTAATTCAGTCGATAGCACGTCCAATGCTTCACTATTAAATCCTGGTAAAACTAAACCCTGCAACCGATGTTCAGGTTGAACCAATATGTTTGACCACAGGACGTTTAAAACTGCCTGTAAACCTGTTGATCCAATATCTGAATGAAATAAATCTTCATGCTTTAATGTTTGAAATAGATTCTGAATTTCAACATCAACAATGATGTGGCTAGGTTTGAATTTTAAAATATTTTGAAGCGTATTTTTTACTTTTGGTAAAATATTTTGAAGTGCTAAATAAAATGCATCGTCATTTTGCGTATATATTTTAATATAGTTTTTATATTCAAGATAATGAAAGAACGTGGCCGAACCTGCTTGTATAACCTGTTTAAAATCTGCGTTCGTCATTTCGGAACCTTTGTTGCCAGTCATGACATATTTTACGGATACTGCGAAATTTAAGAGTTGATCAAAATTTTCGGGTAAATCAAACCCCGGCAAAAGTTTATTATTCTGCAAGCTTGTAAATAATAATTTCAACGAAGAAAAACTGTATTCACCATCAAAAATTTGAACCAAATTGATAACACTTGAATTGAATTCTGTTTCGAATTTATTAAAATCTGAATATGACTGTGCCCATACAATATTTTGCAAATTCATATCTTTGAATATACGTGATATTTTCTGAAATTCTGAAAATAGAACTGGCAATTTATTTTTAATTAAAATCAAGTCTGAGGCTGTCCAACGGTCTGCGCTTGTTATATTTTTACCAATCAAAGCAACTTTAATATCTGAAAAACTTTGCACAAGATCATGATCAATTGTTTGGTCTGTAAAAATAGGCAATAAACTTGAAATCAGATCGTACACCTGCTGATTTGAAAGTACTGGTTTTTTTTGCGCGTCTAACAGAGATGAAATCAAATCGAAAATATCTGCTGTTATCTTTTCATAGACGACCCAACGTTGTTCTTTTTGATCGGCAGCGAGCGGCTTTAAAAAATAATTGATCCGCAACATTTGAAAAAGCATTTCATGCATGCTTTTAGAAATTTTGAACCATTCGCCAGATTGAATTTCTGTTCCTTCGCCGACCAGATTTTTTTTGAAGCTGATTAGGAATGGGCGTGCTTTTTCGATTTTCTGAATCGTTTTGTCTTCTGATTTTGAAAAAGTAGCCAATTCTTTGATTAAATTTAAAAAGTGATCCGTTTCATATTTTTGTCCAGACTTTGAGAACTCACTTGATAGTATCTGAAAAAAACGTGCTGAATTTTTCTTGGCAGCTAAAAATTTCTCTTCCTTCTCTGTATCTGTTAAATCTGAATAATCCCATTTGCCCGAAACGATTTTCATTTCAAAATTTAATTTTACAATTTCAGGACGTAATCTATCTATCATTAGCGAAAATTGTTCGATATCTTTTTTGTAAAAAACTGACTTCGACCCACCGATCAAAACCAATTTTAAATGCATAATTTCTGCTAAAAATTCTGACTTGAATTCATATTCGCCTTTTAAGAAATTAGTCTCAATAAAATAGGCCAATTCTTCAGGTGCAAAAAAATCACGATTTGCACCGTTCACATTATTTTTAAAAGCCATTAAAACTTGTGAAATACATTTAAAAGAATTATCAACTTCGCGGTCTGTCGCCGTACCATCAAAAAATAATTTAAGCGTCGATATTGATTGATTCAAACATTTCGTATTCTTGAGTTCAACAACTTCAAGCTTAGGTACAGGTTCACCAACTTTTAGCCCACATGACGTCAGACCAAACGTTATGATCAGTAATAAATTAAAAATACTTATCCACTTAGAAAACATATTCCAAGCCTCCGTATACGCGGTCATTCGCCTGAAACTGCTGCAAGAAACCATAATCTTCTGTTTTTTGTTCTTGAGTACCTAAAATATCAAAACCCAAATTTGCATTTAAGGCTTTAAGTGCTGGTACGCGAATTTGAGTCGATAAGAGTGTGCCTTTTTGCTCGCGATCGTAGAGCCATTTGATATCAGCTTGAGCCATCCGACCCGCAACTGAAAACACATCTGCGCGCACATAAAATTGCAATGGTTTTTTATATTGCAATCGATTTTTAGAAAACGTAAATATATTTTCACTACCATCATCATTGATATCAGTTATTTCACCACCAGAAAATTCAGCTATACCGAAGCCAACCAGAATTGATTTGGTTTTGTATGCAGGTAATTTGTATTCGGCAACGACTGAATAGCCATTGATCGGTTGTAAGTTTTGAATTGAATAAAAAGATCTGGCCGTTTTATTTTCTGGGCGATCCGAAATATATGATGCAGCCATTTTAAAATTTGTATTTTGATAACGTAAATCTGTTGTGACCAGATCATCATAAATGACATTCGGAATCAAATTTACTTTACCGACAACATCTAAATCTGCAAATGTTTCTCGCTCCAAAATGGGCTCGTTCATTGGTCGCTTGGAAAACGTCGAAATCAAATGTAATTGTTGATCCATTTGGCCAATTCGAATTTGCGCCAACGCACCTGGTGTGAAAATCAGTTTTGAAACTTCGTCATATTTGACTGAATAAATTATTTCCTTATTCGAATCATTAAATGCAAATTGTGCTGGTGGTTTTTTAACCCAACGATTTGAACCCTCAATTTTACCATTAATTTCTTTAACACTTGGTCCTTGATTTGGTAGGTACAACGGTAAAAATCCCAACTGGATGCCCCACATTTTTGAATCAATACCTTGGTGAAAACCTGTCAAACCTTGTTGCTGATATGTGATGAAATCCTGTGTTAATGTAGGATTCATTAAACCTAAATTAAACATCTGATCAATGCGACTGGATTCAATAATTTTTCGGCCAATAATATACGTTTGATTCACGTGTAAATTAGGATTTTTTGAACTGTTGTCCGGCTGAATAACTTGATAATATAGTTCAGGGACAGCCCCATAAAAAAATTGTTTCTTTGTATATCCACCAAATATAAAGTGTGTTTGAATTTTCTGATTGTTTTTTTCATACAAATATTTGTGCTGCAGTTGATAAATTTGTTCTGCAGCTTCGGCTTCTTCTGATGACTCAAAATAGGCCTGCCCATTAAGGCTGACATTTAATTCGTGATTTGATTTTTTTTCACCTACAGCAAGGTCGGAAATTTTAGTTTGAGTTTTTTGTAACGAAAGTTGAGCCTTGGTCGCGGTTTGCTGTTCGGCTAAAACCGAAACACTTATCAAAATTGATAATAGACAGATCCTAAATTGCGACATGGGATGCATATTAAATCGACCCCAATTTAGAATCAATGAAATGGTGCAATAAGACGATTTTTGGTGAGCCATTTGAAAAAACTTCATCTATGATAACAGTCAACCAAAGGACCCCTTTCATGGCAACAAATAAAACTGAATCTAAGACTATACATAACTATTTAGAAAATATGTGGCACGATTACTGCCTTATGAACCCCGAAGCTTTTTCGATTTATAAAATGCTGAGCCAATCTGGCGAAACAATCCAAAACGATCATATCGCATTAAGAACATTTAAACATCCACGCTTAGGTATAAATTCGCTAGCAAAACATTTTATTAAATATGGCTATTACTCTGCGGGCGAATACTTTTTTGTTGAAAAAAAACTGTATGCGCAACACTTTGAACACGCCGACAAGTCATTGCCGAAAATTTTTATTTCTGAGTTGGAACTTGAAAAAACATCACCCTACATCCAAGAAATTATTTCTGGAATTATCAATCAAATTGATCCTCAAATGATGGCTTCAGAAGACTCCGTTTACGGTGGAAAACTGTGGACAATTAATTATCAGACATATCAAAAATTAGCTGCTGAAAGCGAATATGCCAGTTGGTTATATGCTTATGGATTCAGACCGAATCATTTTACAGTCAGCATCAATCATTTAAAAAATTTCAAAGACATCGCAAAATTAAATATCTTTATCAAAGAGCGTGGTTACAAATTAAATACTTCAGGCGGAGAAATTAAGGGCACTGCTGAACAGTTGCTTGAGCAAAGTTCAACAATGGCCAGCGAAACAGTCGTGCAATTTGGTGACGGTATGTATTCGATCCCTGCCTGCTATTATGAATTTGCAAAACGGTATCCCATGACAAATGGTGAATTGTATCAAGGATTCATCGCAAAATCGGCGGACAAAATTTTTGAAAGTACGAATAAACAGTCATAATTACATGATACCGAATTAAAAACTTTGGCATTTGACACTATTAATTTTTTTATTAGAAATTTAAGTTTAAACAAGCTAATTGTCTAAAAAAACAAAGGAGTTTTTATGAATATTATAAATCTAATTTTTTCGTCATTGATTGGCCTAACGGCAGGATCTTCAGCTGTTAAAACTGTTGAATCAGTCGATATCAATAAATATCAAGGTCAGTGGTTTGAAATTGCTGCTATCCCACAGTCTTTTCAAAAAAAATGCGTCAAAAACACAAGCGCAAATTATTCAATCGAAAAATCAACTGGCTATGTCGCTGTTTTAAATGTTTGTACGGAAGCTGATGGCAACATCAAAAAAGCCGATGGTCGCGCGCGTATCGAAGATACAAAATCAAATGCCAAATTAAAAGTAACTTTCGTGAAATTGGGCGGATGGATTTTTTCATTCGGTGGTGATTACTGGATTTTAGGCCTTGAGAAAAATTATCAATGGGTTGTTGTTGGTGATCCTTCGACAAATTACGGATGGATTTTAGCTCGCAAGCCTTCGATGACTTTGGCTGATCTTAAGTTAGCTCATGCCGATTTAAAATCGAATGGTTATGATACTTGTAAATTATTAACTTCGATTCAAGATGGCGGATTACAAAAACGAACACCGCTTTGCGAAGTCGTCAAATAATAAAATTTAATTCTAATTAAACTCATATTTCTAAATCGCATAAATCATATTTATGCGATTTTTTTTATGATGTTGTTGTAAGTTTCTTTTTCGGATTCTTGCTGCCAGTGAGGCTGCGCTTGTAGAAATATTTTAACAATATCGCTGTCGAATTGAGTTCCTGCACAACGTTTTAATTCGGCAAATATAATTTCATTCGGTAAACCTTTACGATATGCACGGTCTTCGCCCATTGCATCGAACGTATCCACTGTTAAAATGATTCGAGAAATCAAAGGAATCTCATCGCCCATTTTTTTATCGGGATAGCCTTCGCCGTCAAGGCGTTCGTGATGACCACGAATTGCCGGCAGCATTTGCGCAAAGAACGGATGCATTGCTAATGGCTTTACAATCGTTTCACTTAATACAGAATGGCTTTTCATGATGTCATATTCGATAGGTTCAAGTCTGCCTGGTTTTAATAAAATTTCTTTATCAATACCGATTTTTCCGATGTCATGAAGCATTCCCGAAAATTCGGCAAGTTTTTGCTGGTATTCGTTCATACCCATATCACGAGATAATTTGCGCGAATATTCACCGACACGAAGGCAATGTTCATACGTCGTAGGTTCGACGGCTTTGAGTGTTTCGAGCAAAGCACGAACGGATTCATAAGCCCAATTCGGAATATTTCCCCAACTTGATTGTGATGACATGAATTTTCCCCTTATGTTTTTATCGGAATTTAACAGCCAGGGCTTAAGTCTTTGTTATAACTATTTTGACAAATCGTCTGACTACGTCTCAGAATAAGACGATGAAAACACATTTATTTTTAATAACGTTTATATTCGGAATTGCATCGTCAACATTCGCTACACAAATCACAGTCAAAAAAGTCAAAGGCCGACAAGCCATTGTTGAATCCAATGTTCCACTGGATGAAGGACAAACTTATGAACTGCAAAAAGATCAAATTGCCATTGACGTGAATTTTTCGCCTAAGCAACAGCGTAGAAATTCGTTGCAATTGGGTGGCGAATTGCAATCAATGACAGGTTCAAGCACTCAGGATAATCGCATGAGCTTGGCGGCTAGATACGGTTGGAATTTTGAAACTTACGAAATGGGTCCGATGTTAACATATCAAAGCATTGATCTGGGCGCGGGTACAGACAGTGAGTTTTTAGCTGGTGGTTATTTTGATTATAATTTACAAAAAAATAAATCGCAGCAAACATTTTTATGGGGACCAACAGTCAGCGCCGAACTAGGTGCTAAACAATTTAAATCTGGGTCAACGGCAAATATTCTGAATCTTGATCCTGGGGGATTTCTGTCTTGGTTTTTTGCAAATTCTTCTGCGGCACTACGAATTGAAGCTGTATATCATTATCAAAAAATTTCAACGACAACGACCGAAGCAACATTGTCTGGTTTTAAAGCTAAGACCTTTTTAGTTTTTTATTTTTAAAATAGAGCATTCATAAAAAATAAAAAGCCCAACTGAATGTACAGCTGGGCTTTTTTATGAAATCAATTTTATTTAAAAATTATTCTTTTAAATTACCATTTAATATCTGAAACTTTGTATCCCATTTTTTCGATAGCACCTTTATACATTCCTTTAACAAAAGCTTGCGCTTGGTCAGGCTTTAAACCCAAAGCCG
>CANBND010000032.1 GCA_947370945.1 Pseudobdellovibrionaceae bacterium
GTTGTTCCGCAAACGGGCCAGGTTAAATATGCCAGCAAAAGATTTTTTGAATCCAACAACAATTTAAATTTATACAAACAACAGGTTAAGTATTTTGAAATCGCACTTGAGCTTAGAAAAAATGAGGCAAAGTCCAGATACCTAGAAAGCTTAACAAAAACTGGTCGCCCATGGCCCGACGACAAAGAAATTGAAGATTACAAAATACGGCTAAAGCTCCAAAAAGCTAAACTGCTGTGGGGGAAAAAACCCGACCCCCTAGAGAAAACGAAAGACGCAAAAGATGTTCCACGTGGAACATCTGGCGAAGATCGGAAACTCGAGCCGGCGCCCGCACATTAAAATTACTTTACGAAATTTTATCTGTTTTAACGACGTACATTTTGTGCGCCAGAGACGGAATGTTGTACTCGCCCTCAAGGCGCGGCTGCCACACAGAACAAAGTTGCGATGGCACTTGCGAAACCTCTTGGCTCCACTCTTCAGATTTTAAATGATAGACAACGCCACCCAGAGCTACGGGTTTTCGCAAAACCAACATCGCGCGAGGCAATGGGGCAAATCCCCGGGCAACAGCCTGCAAAATAGAATTGTCCGGAAGCTTTTCAACATTTGTGTTTTCGATCGAAATATTTTTTAAACCAAGAACGGAAACCGTATGTTTTAAAAATTCACATTTACGCTGATCGGTATCAACAAGGGTGATTTTTTGATCCGGATCCAGCGCTGAAAATACCAGGCCCGGAAAACCGTTTCCGCTTCCTATATCAAATAAACATATGTTTTTATTAATATTTTTTAAAACAAATTGTGCCGATAAAATCGCATCTGCAAAATGTACGGCGTCAGATATAAATAAAGTTTTTGGCGAAACTAAATTTAAAACTTTGTTAAATTTGCAAAGCTCATCGTGATATTTTTTAAGTCTTTGTTTTTGTTCGGACGACAAATCTTTGAACCAGCCGTCGATGCGCCACTGAATAGTTGGTGCGGCAATGGATTCGGTTTCAGATTTATTATTGGGCTGCTGTTGAGGTTTTAAATTTTTCAATGCCTAACTCTTTCGATCGTTTATCTGCACCTTTTAAATATACCATAATTGCTTGAATCGCAGAAGGGTTTACTCCGCTAATACGCGCAGCCTGCCCAAGCGTTCTAGGAATCACTCGGTTTAATTTGTCGACTTCTTCTTTTGAAAGGCCTTTGATTTCTGAATACTGTATCGATTTGGGAATTTCAAAGTTTTCCATTTTTTTACTTTGCTCGATCACTTCGTACTGTCGCTTAACATAGCCCGAATATTTAACCTGAATTTCGACGGCTTCGGTGACGACCTCGTCGGGTTCGTATTTAAATCCCAACGCCGTCAGGTGTGGAAAATTAATTTCTGGTCTTCGCAAAAATTCCTCTGCGGTTGCTGGTTTTAACAAAGCCGAGCTGCCCATAGAAACAATCAACGCGTTTGTTTCTGCTTTTGGATAAATAACTTTTTCTTTTAAATCAGCAAAAAGTTTTTCGCGTTTTTCTTTAATGATATTTAATTCGTCCAGTTGTTTTTCTGAAACTATTCCTAATTTTCTAGAGATTTCAGACAACCGATCAATGGTGTTGTCTTCTCGCAAAATTAAACGGTGTTCCGCTCGTGATGTAAACATGCGGTAAGGTTCGCGCGTGCCCTTCGTAACAAGGTCATCAATCAAAACCCCAGCGTAAGCCTGATCTCGTTCTAAGATAAATTCTGGTTTTTCTAAAACACTGTGGGCTGCATTCACGCCGGCGATAAAACCTTGTGCAGCAGCTTCTTCGTAACCACTTGTTCCATTAATTTGTCCGGCTAAAAATAAATTTTTAATCGGGCGCGTTTCAAGCCTGTGATGAATTTGTGTGGGCTCGATAAAATCATATTCTACAGCATAGCCATAGCGAACGACTTTCACATTTTCAAGGCCCGCGATTGTTCGCAAAAACTGATCTTGAACATCTTGCGGCAGCGACGTCGAAATTCCCTGTAAATAAATTAAGTCCGACGTTAAACCTTCTGGCTCTAAAAATGTTTGATGCGCGATTTTATCTGCGAAGCGTGTGATTTTGTCTTCGATGCTTGGGCAGTATCTGGGGCCCACGCCTTCGATAATTCCACAATACATTGGCGACTTATCAAGATTAGCGCGAATGATGTCATGAGTTTTCTCTGAAGTGTATGACAGATAGCAAAGGATTTGTGGCAAATAAAAATTTCTGTCCGATTTAAAGCTGAATGGATAAAATTTTTCATCGCCAACCTGCGGAGTTGTTTTGCTCCAGTCGATGCTATCCTTATGTAATCGCGCTGGCGTTCCGGTTTTTAATCGCTGAACAACAAACCCCAGCGAAGCCAATTGATCAGAAATACCAACGCTTGCTGCATCGCCGACTCGCCCGCCGGCCGTTTGCTCAAGACCCACGTGCATAACGCCGTTCATGAATGTTCCGGTTGTGATGATAACTTTTTTAGAAAAAATTTCTGATCCGTCGTGCAAAACCACGCCAACACATTCATTGTTTTTTAAAATTAATTTTTTAACCTCGCCTTGCAATACCGATAAATTTTCTTGTTCAGAAATAATTTTTTTCTGCATATCCGAATATAAATGTTTATCATTTTGCGTGCGCGTGCCGCGAACAGCGGGGCCTTTGCTGGAGTTTAATCTTTTGAATTGAATACATGTTTGATCTGCAGTTTGGCCCATTTGGCCACCCAACACATCAATTTCACGCACCATATGGCCCTTTGCAAGACCACCAATCGATGGATTACAAGACATGTATCCGATCCGATCCAAATTTGTTGTAACCAGTAGAGTTTTTAAACCCAATCGCGACGGCGCCAAGCAGGCTTCAATTCCCGCGTGTCCAGCGCCAACGACAATAATATCGAAATTTGATTTATTCATAAAAACATCTCAGACTTATTTGTCGGATTATTTTCCGATGCAGAATTCTTTAAATACACGATCCATAATTTGATCATCAAAACTGTGCCCCAATATTTTCTGAATCGAAAGCAATGCGCCCTTCAGCGTTTGTGCAATAAATTCTGAACCTGCATTCTGTTCTAACTCTAAAACGACGTTTGAAACCGCAAGCTCTGCATTTTGTGACATTTCAAACTGCCGAGCGCTTGAGATTAAAGATTCGTTTAAAAAATCTAAATTTTTAAATTCTGCGGTGATGTTTAGTAATAGTTGATCTCGGCAGCTTTGATCAAGGGCAGATAAAAAAAGTAGGTTATTTTGATCGAAACACGGTTTTTCTTGGGCCAGGCTTTGTAATTTTTTTGTGGTTTCAGTGCGGCTGCCCAGCAAGACGTGTGGTGCTAATTTATCGGATTTGTTTGCAACAAATAAGACCTTTTTATTTGGGATATTTAAAATCAGTTTTTCATCGTCTTTAGTGATCCCCGCCGATGCATCAAAAACATAAATGCAAATATCTGCCGAAGCGGCCTCTAGCAGACTTTTTTCAACGCCGATTTTCTCGACAACATCTTTGGTTTCACGCAGGCCTGCTGTATCGCAGACAATAATTTTTAAACCGTTATAGATCGTCGCCGATTCAATCACATCGCGAGTTGTGCCTGCGATCTCGGTGACGATGGCTTTTTCTTTTTCAACGATTTGATTTAATAGGCTGGATTTACCGACGTTCGGTTGCCCGGTAAAAACAATTTTTAGACCGTCTTTTAAAATTTTTCCTGATTTATGACTGTCGATCATTTTTTGTAAATCTTGTTTAATTTTTTTTAATTTTTGAATTAAAATATTTTGATCAACCACATCTAAACCTTCAGTTGAAAAATCAATCGACGCTTCGATATGCGCCAAACACCAAATCATTTCAGATTCAATGGCTAAAAATTCTTTCGATGTTTTTCCTTCAAGCTGCCTTAATGAAACCTTCAACGCATTTTCAGTTTGCGATTCAATGACAGACAGCACGGCCTCGGCTTGAACTAAATCTATTTTATCATTCATAAAAGCACGGTATGTAAATTCACCACGATCAGCAGATCGCGCGCCTAATTGGTGCAGTCGATTTAAAATTTTTTCCGTAATCAACGGGTTTCCATGACAACTGATTTCAGCCGAGGATTCACCAGTATAAGATTTATGATCGGCAAAATACGTAACAACAACTTCGTCGATGTTTTCATTTTTATCATTTTTTAATTTTGTAAAATAGGCTTTGTGCGATTCAATATTTTTATTTTTCAAACCCGGACAGGCTGCTAAAATAATGTCTTTGGCTTGATCTCCACTGATGCGAACAACAGAAATTGCGCCCGCGCCTGCTGGCGTTGCGAGTGCGCAAATAGTCTGTTGATCTTTATCTAATGGCAGCATTTATATCTGAACATTTAAGTTAAATAGTTAGTTGTCTTCAGGATTAACTTCGGATTGCTCTGTAGCTTGGTTTTTTGCAGGGAAAATTTTAATTTTTTTATACAAGCCATCACCCAGTGAACGGCTTTTCACGCGCTCATCTAAGGCTAAGTATTGATGAACAACTTTGCGCTCGCGCGGCGGAAGAGCTCTATAGTAAACCGATTTTCCTTGCTCAATAGCGATTGTTTTTAAATGCTCTGCGCGCTCGATCAGCGCGGCCTCGGATTGTTCGCGAAAGCCGCCGCAATCAACGACAACATTTGTTTGAATGTCAGAAAAATTGTGTTGTGTTACGCGCTTAATTATCAATTGAATGGCATCCATCAGCTGGCCCTTAAAATCGGTTAACAGCGCTTCGTCGGCGCCCGAGAAATCAATTTTAATTTCTGTGATTTCGTCTTTTTTAGTCACGTCTAAATTATATGATAAATCAAAACCGCCTTTTTCAAGGATGCCCGTCAGCGTATCTTCGACGACTGAATCAAGATCTGTTTTTTTTGTACCAAATATTTTACTGAATAGTCCCATGATTTTCCCCTTAATTTACGCAGGCGTTAATGCTGCAGTTTTTGTTTGTTTTAATAAGAAATACTGTTGAATCACGCCGAACAATGCGCTGATGAAATTGTACAGCGTTAAGCCGCTTGGCAAAGTGATCATGAATAGCGAAAATATAATGGGCATAAACGAAAGAATTTTAGCCTGCATCGGATCCATCGTCGATGGCGTTAGTTTTTGCTGTAGAAACATTGTAATGCCCATTAAAATCGGCAAAATAAAAAAGCTGTCGTGGCTGCTGAGATCCGTGATCCAACCAAAAAATGGCTGTTGATACAGTTCAACGCTCGAGCTGATCGCGCGCCACAAGGCGAAAAATATCGGAATTTGAACCAACATCGGCAAACATCCGCTGATCGGATTTGCTTTTTGCTCTTTCATTAAGGCCATTGTTTCTTTGTTCAATCGCATTGGATCATTTTTGTATTTCTCGCGAACCGCATCCATTTGCGGTTTAATTCTTTGCATCGCCTGAGCGGATTTAAATGAAATCACATTGAATGGTAATAAAAATCCACGAACAATGATCGTCATTCCAATAATGGCCAGGCCCCAATTGCCCAGCAATCCATGCATTAATTTTAATAACTTCAACAGCGGTTTTGAAATAAATCCAAATATACCGTAATTCAAAAGCTCTTCGAATTTTGAATCGATCGCAGCCAACACTTCTGTTTTTTTCGCGCCAATATAAAAAGTTTGATTTAATTTTTTTGAACTCACATTTTTTAAATCGTAATCAATCAACAAATAGGCGTGTTCGCCTTCTACTTTTTGAGTGATCGATGGTAAAAAATCTGATTTATTTAAAAATGCAGTCGTAAAATATTGCGTTGTGATTCCCGCCATTTCAACGCCCACCGCGGTTTTAACAATTCCTTCGCCTGCCTTAACTGTTGAAATTGCTTCAGAGTGAGTCTTTCCTTCATTGATATAAATAAAGTCCTGATGTTCAAACGACGGCATTAAAAAATTTGTGCTTTTTGCAACAACCTTTTTTTGTTCCATTTTAATTTGCAAAGCATCGATGCCACTTTCAAAATTAATTTCAGATTGAATCGCCATTGTTTTTAAATCATACGTCAAAGTGCGCGTAAGTTTTTTGCCGTCGACCGTAGCTTCGCCAAAATATTCTGTGTCGGATTTTTTTGTAACTGTGAATTGAACTGGTTGATTTTTGTATAACAAGGCAAACATCGGCGTGGTGGGATCATATTTAATGAATTGACCTTCGCGATCTTTATACTCTTTAACGGTGAAATTGCTAAAACCCAATCCATTTGAGGATACAGAAAAAGACGTGTTTTCATTTGAAAATTCAACCTGCGTCGCCGCAGCTGTTGCTGCTTGCAAGCTGGCTTCGGCGGGTGATTTTTGCGTTGCTGCTGGCGCCTCTGTAACAGCTGGTGTTGGCATTGAAGATTCGGACGCTTTTATCTTTTGTTGTGGATATTTTTGATTCATGTAATATTGCCAGCCCCACAATGAAATAAATGTGATCGCAAGGGCTGCTAAAAACCGTGGGTTTCCAAATGGAGATTCTGTTTCGTTTTTCATGATACACCTTTCAGTGGGACGGGATCATAATAATTTTTATTTTGTGATAACGGATGACACGAGGACAATCTTCGCAAAGTCAAAAAAGAAGCCATGAAAAAATTGTGTTTTTGATACGCTTCGATCGAATAATTTGAACAGCTGGGATAGTATCTGCATCTGCCGCCCAAAAAAGGGCTTAAAAAAGCTTGGTACATGCGCAAAAGGGAAATTGAAAAGTAATTCTTAGAATTAAATGTTTTCAAGAATTGATTTAAACTGCTTGAAGTCCAATTTTTTGTAAAAGTCTTCCGGTTGCGGTCTGAATATAAAGACGCTTTTTTTACCATGAAGTTTTTTTGGCCACAAACCTGATCGCACACAATAACGTACCCATCTTTTCAGCTTGTTCCTTACAACGGCCGAGCCCACTTTTCTTGAAACTGTCGTTCCAAAATAGGTTTTAGAATCTTCAGCATCAGCAGTGATTACAACAAGCCATTTTACTGGACGAAGTTTGTAACCACTTTTGCTGAGCGCTAAAAATTCAGACGACCGCTTAAGAGGAAGAATCTGATCTATTTTCCGCTTGGTTTCACTGATAATTGTTTACGACCTTTGGCTCTGCGTTTAGCAATGACTTTACGGCCTTTAGCTGTTTTCATGCGTGCGCGGAAACCGTGAGTTTTAGCTCTGCGCTTTTTACTTGGTTGATATGTTCTTTTGCCCATAAATATCTCCTTGAGATCTGTTTTTGAGAATAAAAATTCTCTACGACTTTTTTATCGTCATCTTGCAATTAATTTACGCACTCGTTAATTAAGAGAAAACAATATAAAGCACAACGCGGCATTGCGGTCAACTGTTGAAAACTCTGATCTAGGTTGTTATGACCAGTCCTCATTCCTGAGGGGGGATTCGTGCAAATAGATTCATCATATTGGTTAAAACTTAAGTCTTCAATGAAACTGAAGTTTGGTTCAAACAGATTATTTGAGACCTACCTAGATCCTATCGACCTAATCAGTTACGAAAAAACCGAAAACGCAATGCAAATTACTTTGGGTGTTCCCAATCGATTTTTTCTGTATTACGTCAACGAAAACCTGAAAGAACAAATTTATAACGAGCTGAAATCTTTATATAATGTTGAAATTGAGCTTAATTTCGTGATCACCGAAAAGGTCGCTCAGGATTATAATACTTCTCTGCAAGATGTATTACAAAACGCTGATCAATTGTTTCAAGCGGCAGCACAACCTGTGCGCCCCCAGATTAATATCGACGGGCAATTGGCTAATGAAAATATGAATAGTCATCTGACGTTTTCCACATTCGTTGTGGGGAAAAATTCTGAATTTGCGCATGCGGCGACTTATAACGTGGCTCAAAACCCCGGTGAACAAGATTACAATCCACTTTTTATATATGGTCCGTCGGGCATGGGGAAGACTCATTTGTTAAATGCAGCCGGTAACCACATTCGAGAAAAATTTCCGCATATGCGAATAACTTATGTCAGTGCGGAGCGATTTTTGAATGAATGCATTTCTTCGATGCGACGAAATGAAATGGATAAATTTCGTCAAAAATATCGCGAAAATTCAGATGTTTTAGTTGTTGATGACGTACAGTACATCGGGCGCGGTCAAGCTGTTCAAGAAGAATTTTTTCATATGATCAATGCTTTTATTGAAAAGAAAAAACAAATTATTTTAGCAAGTGATCGTCAGCCTAAAGATATTGGGCTTGAAGATCGTTCGCGCACACGCCTTGAGCGTGGATTAAGCGTGGATATCCAAATGCCAGATTTAGAAACGCGAATAGCCATACTTAGATACAAGTCTGAAAAAACTGTTGTTAAAATTCCTGAGGACGCCATTCATTATATAGCACGGATTTCTAAAAAATCGATTCGAGAGCTCGAGGGTAACTTAAAGAAAATTAAAATGTTTTCTGAACTTCAGGGTTTGTCGATTAATTTAGAATTAGCAAAAAAAGTTTTAGCTCACCACGAAAATACAGTAACAATATCTATTGAAGAAATTCAAAAAATTGTTTCTGAACATTTTAAAATCAGAATTTTAGATTTAAAATCTTCAAGTCGCGCAAAGCCCATCGTAGTCCCAAGACAAATTGCGATGTATTTAATCAAAAAATTTTTAGACAAGTCGCTGGTTGATATTGGTGCTGCTTTTGGAGGACGTGATCATACAACTGTGATTAATTCTTTGGAAAAAGTCGAAAGTTCACAATTGAAAAATCCCGAATTTAAGAATGATATTGATGACTTGATCACCAAGATCCACAATGTGACTGGTGTGTGATTGTGGATTGTGGAAAACTCGTCTAGCAAGTTGTTTATAACTTTGTGGATTAGAGTTTTGCACAATTTTAGATTTTTTCAGGTGTTGTTATACGGTTGAGTTTTCCACAGATAAAAGGTAAAAGAATCAATAATTTAACGCGTTGTACTCAGTATCAACGCCCCTACTACGACTACTATATATTTATATATATTATTAATAGTAATTAAGGTTGTTATGAAAATAGAAATACAGAAAAAAGATTTATTAAATTTAATTGCACGCACGCAAAACATTGTCGAAAAAAGAAATACGATGCCGGTGTTAGTGAATGTTTTATTGGATGCCTCTGACAACTCGCTGAAGGCTTATGCTACTGATTTAGAAGTCAGCTTGACCGATAGCGTGCCTGCTCAAATAAAAGAAGCAGGAAAGGTCGCTGTCAGCGCAAAGAGTTTATTTGAAATTACAAAAGAACTTTTTGATGGACCTGCTCAATTAATAAAAAAAGATAATAACTGGTTAGAAATAAAGCAGGGTAAATTTTTATCAAAAATTGTTGGGGTTCCTTTTGAAGAGTATCCTGTTTTTCCAACACATAGTTCAGAAAACTTTTCAAAAATTGATGCCTCTGAATTTAAGCAAATGATCGATAAGACAATTTATAGCGTTTCAAATGATGAAACTAGATATCATTTAAACGGCGTTTATTTTGAATCCGTAGACAAAAATACGATTACGATGGTTGCGACCGATGGTCACCGTTTAAGTTTAATTAAAAAATCTTTTACTGGATTATCATTCAATGAAAAAATTGGCGTTATCATTCCTAAAAAAGGTTTATTTGAAATTAAAAAATTAATTGAATCCTCTGTTAGTGATGTTTTTTTAGCTGTCGAAGGCTCACAATTTATTTTAAAATCTGGAACGTGCATTTTAATGATTCGTCTCATTGAAGGAAAGTATCCGAATTATCAACAGTTTATTCCACAGAAACTAAGTCAAAAAATTGTGATTTCACGTGAACAAATTTTGTCTTCGTTAAAACGTGTTTCACTTTTTGCAAATCAGAAATCAAAAGCGATTTTAATGTCATTCTCAGAGGGTAAATTAGAAATTACATCGAATAATCCAGAATTAGGCGATGCGAAAGAAGAAATTGATGTTGAATACAAAGGCCCTGATATTAAAATCGGTTTCAATGCTAGATACGTTGAAGATGTTTTAAAAAATATTGAACAAGATAAAATTGATATCGAATTAAATGATCAAGTTTCACCTGGGGTGATCAAAGCTCATGGTAAAGACAATTATATTAATGTCGTTATGCCAATGCGTATTTGATGAGATTAGCTTCATTATTTTTAAAAAATTATCGAAATATCGAAGAATGTTCAATTGAGCTATCACCCAGACTAAATATTTTTATTGGTGATAATGGCCAAGGTAAAACAAATTTTCTAGAGTCCGTGCATTTACTTCTACAGGGCGAATCTTTCAGATACGGCACAAACAGCACTTTGATTCAATTTCAACGCACAAGCGCAGTTTTAAACACATTTATCCACAATAATGATCTGGATTTTAAAGTCCAAATGCAGATTTCCGAATCTAAAAAAGAAATTTTGTTAAATGGCAAGCGTACAACTCAATTAGAAAAATATTTACCGCCGGCTGTTTTATTTTCGCCGGAAAGCTTAAGCATCATCAAAGAAAGTTCAGATGAGCGCAGGCAATTAATTGATGACGTGATTCGCAGTATTTATAAAAATGGCGCAAATGTTATATCTGATTTTAAAAAAGCATTGCGAACCAGAAATAAAATTTTAAAAGATTACCGCGACGAAAAAGTATCGCGGGATATGACTTTGCAAACTTTAGAAAGTATTAATCCCAGCTATTTTAAACTGGCGACAGAGCTGACATGTTTAAGAATAAATTCATTAACTGAAATAAAAAATGATGTTGAAATTTATTTAAAAAAAATAGATCAAAAAAATTCTGTGAATTTTGATTTTGAATATATTATTTCAGATCAAAAAATCACTGAAAACAGCTTAGAAAATGTTCACAAAATTTTACAAAAAAGAGCGATAGAATTAGCTGCTGCGGAGCTTTCAAGCGGGATCACTTTAGTAGGCCCACAGAAGCACGATGTCATTTTTCTATATAATGGAAATGACTCGCGTTTTTTCTGTTCTCAGGGTCAACAAAGATCGATCATATTAGCTTTCAAAATGGCTCAGATCGTGTATCATCAAAAGGTTCACGGATTCTATCCGATTTTGCTTTTAGATGACGTGTTGTCTGAGCTTGATCAAGGCAAGCAAGCAGCATTAATTTTAGCACTCAATGAAATTCAAACTCAGACGTTTTTAACAACGACTGATGTTGATGTGTTAAAAAAATTAAACATGGATCAAAGCCAAATCTTTAAAGTTCGTGATGGAAAAATTGTACAGTAAATAAAACTGTATTTGTAAAATTACAAAAAAGTAAAAGACGGAAAAGGAAGTTCTATGTCTGATTCAATGAATACAAACGTTGCAACAACGGTTGATTATGGTGCGGATTCAATTCAAGTTCTAGAGGGATTAGAAGCTGTTCGTAAACGTCCAGGGATGTACATTGGTGACACAACAATTCGTGGTTACCATCATTTAGTTTATGAAATTGTTGATAATGCTGTGGATGAACACTTAGCTGGATATTGTAAAAATATTTATATCACAATCACAACAGATGGATCATTGCGTGTTGATGATAATGGTCGCGGTGTTCCCGTCGGCCCACACAGATCAGGCAAAGATGCTATGGAAGTCGTTTATACGGTTCTTCATGCAGGTGGAAAATTCGAAGGCTCTGCATACAAAGTTTCGGGCGGTCTTCATGGTGTTGGAGCTTCTGTAACGAATGCGCTGTCATCACGTTGCCAAGTTGAATCACACAAAAACGGAAATTTGTATCGTCAAGTTTACATGAAGGGCGACCCACAAGGACCTGTTGAAAAAATTGGTCCAACGGACAGATCTGGTACGATCGTTATGTTTAAACCAGATTTAGAAATTTTTAAAGAAGAAGGCATGTCGTTTGATTTCAATACGCTATCAACGCGCTTTCGTGAAACTGCATTTTTAAATGCGGGATTACATATTTGTTTAACGGATGAGCGCAATGGTAAAAAAGTTGATTTCCAATACACAAAAGGTATTGCAGAATTCGTTGCTTATTTAAATGAATCTAAAAAACCAATTCATAGTGATGTAGTTTATTTTAAAGGCGAACGTGACCAAGTCGAAGTCGAAATTGCTATGCAATGGAATGATTCATATTCGGAATCGATTTATTGCTACGCAAATAATATTAACACACATGAAGGCGGCACGCATCTAATTGGTTTTCGTGGTGCTTTAACAAGATCAACGAATACATACGCTGCACAAAAAAATCTTTTGAAAGATTTTAAAGAATCTTTAGAGGGCGAAGACATTCGCGAAGGTTTGGCTGCAATTATTTCAGTAAAGGTTCGCGAACCTTTATTCGAAGGACAAACAAAAACAAAATTGGGTAACGCTGAAGTTAAGGGTATCGTTGAATCATTAGTAAATGAAAAATTATCTGACTGGTTTGACAGAAATCCAAATCCTTCAAAAACAATTATTACGAAGTGTGTAGAATCAGCACGAGCGCGCGATGCTGCAAGAAAAGCGCGTGATTTAACACGTCGAAAAACAGCACTGGATGGCGGATCGTTGCCAGGAAAAATGGCTGACTGTCAAGAACGCGATCCTGCAAAATGTGAATTGTATTTAGTTGAGGGAGACTCGGCTGGTGGATCTGCAAAGATGGCCCGCGACCGTAAAACTCAAGCTATTTTGCCGTTAAAGGGTAAAATTTTAAACGTTGAAAAAGCTCGCTTTGATAAAATGTTATCAAACGACGAGATTCGCATGATGATTTCTGCTTTGGGTACTGGTATTGGCGCAGAAAATGTCAGTGCTGATAAGGTTCGGTATCATAAAATTATTATCATGACCGATGCCGACGTCGATGGATCACACATTAGAACATTATTATTAACTTTCTTTTATCGACAGATGCCTGTCGTTTTAGAAAAGGGCTATATTTATATCGCGCAACCTCCGTTGTATCGTGCAAAAAAAGGCCAATCTGAAACATATTTAAAAGACGAATCTGCATTGACAGAATATTTATTAAGTTCTGGCCTTGATAGTTTTGAAATTAAAAACAAACAAACAGACGCTGCAACTATGAGGCAGTTTATTTTAAATATTCAGAAATTTTATTCTTTATTAAAAACATCTTCATCAAAATATGATTCGGATGTTCTTTATTATATGATTAGCAAAGTTTCTGATTTAGAAAAAACGCTAAAGAGTGAACCTTTATTAAATTCGACAATTACGGATTTAAAAGCGTGGATTTTTGCACAGCCAACATTGGGAATCACAGAGCTTGATTTTTCTGTGACGAACGAAAACGGAAAAGCTGAAGCTACAATTAACACAACAAGATACGCAGACCGTAAAAAAACTGTATTTAGCTCTGATATGTTGTTGGCTTCAGAAATCATTGAAATTCGCGCCATATGGCAAGCGATTCAAGGCGTTTCATTGTTGCCATTAACAACTGTTCGAAACAGCACAGAAAATCAATATGAAAATTATTTCGAATTTTATAAACAGACCATGGAAAATACAAAAAAAGGTATTTACATCCAACGATACAAGGGTCTGGGCGAGATGAATCCGGAACAATTGTGGGATACGACTTTAAATCCAGCGAATAGAAATTTATTGCGAGTAACAATTGACGACGCTGTTGCAGCTGATGAAACATTCAGCATTTTAATGGGTGAACAGGTTGAGCCGCGCAGAAAATTTATTCATGACAATGCGCTTTCAGTTCGCGCGCTGGACGTTTAAGTTTTTTGTAAATTGTGACTACAGATTGTTATTAGGTTTTTAAGAAATATTAATATAGAAAATAATTAGGTGATATATGAGTTTTGAAAATAATGAAAAAGGTGTTACCAACATAGATATCAACAAAGAAATGCGCGAAGCGTATTTGCAATATTCGATGTCAGTTATTGTTGGTCGTGCATTACCAGATGTTCGCGACGGTTTAAAACCAGTTCATAGACGAATTTTATTTGCACAACATGAACTCTCAAACACGCATGAAAAACCCTATAAAAAATCTGCGCGTGTTGTTGGTGATGTGATCGGTAAATACCATCCGCATGGCGACAGCGCCGTGTATGAAACGATGGTTCGTATGGCGCAGGATTTTTCGCTTCGCTACCCGCTTATTGATGGTCAGGGAAATTTCGGTTCGATTGACGGCGACTCCGCAGCCGCAGCTCGTTACACCGAAGTCCGCATGACCCGATTGGCTGAAGAATTATTAGCAGATATTGAAAAAGAAACCGTTCCATTTGGCCCAAACTATGACGATTCATTAGAAATTCCGTTGGTTTTGCCAGCGAAGTTTCCAAATTTATTAGTGAATGGTTCATCGGGAATTGCTGTGGGAATGGCGACGAATATTCCGCCGCACAATTTGGGCGAAGTGATCGACGGCACAATTCATTTAATGAATAATCCAGATTGTTCGATTGATGAATTGATCGAAAGAATTCCAGGGCCAGACTTTCCAACAGCTGGTATTATCGCAGGTCGTGCCGGAGTTTTACAGGCGTATAAAAAAGGTCGCGGCATTATTACGATCAAAGCGCGCACTGAAATTGAAACTAAAAAAGACCACGAAGAAATTATTATCACAGAGCTTCCTTATCAGGTGAATAAAGCAAAGTTGATCGAGGGTATTGCAGATTTAGTGAAAGAAAAAACTGTCGAAGGTATTTCTGATATTCGCGACGAATCATCACGCGAAGGTATGCGCGTGGTAATTATTTTAAAGCGCGGCGAAAACGCGTCGGTGATTTTAAATCGTCTTTATAAATTTACACAAATGCAGGCAAGCTTTGGTATTATTATGCTGGCATTAGATGCAAAAAGTCAGCCTGTTGTTTTTGATCTTAAAAAAATGCTTGAGGCCTTTGTTGATCACAGACGCGATGTTGTTACAAAACGTTGTATTTTTGAATTAAAAAAAGCCCAAGAGCGCGCCCATATTTTGGAGGGTTTGAAAAAAGCCTTAGATCAAATTGATGCTGTGATCGCAACGATTAAGGCCTCGAAAGAAGCCGCAAGTGCTCGCGAAGCCCTAATGACAAAATTTTCTTTTAGCGAACGACAAGCTGTTGCGATTTTAGAAATGCGTTTACAGCGTTTAACCGGCTTAGAAATTCAAAAAATTGTTGATGAATTAAATGAATTAACGAAACAAATTGAATGGCTTCGTTTTGTTTTGGCGGATGTAAAAGAAATTTATAAAATCATCATGTCTGAACTGGAAGATATTAAAAAACGATACGCAAATCCGCGCCGTACAGAATTAACTGGCGACACGGATGATATCGAAGACGAAGATTTGATTGCTGACGAACCAATGGTTGTGACGATCACAAATACTGGATATATCAAGCGCATGTCGACTGAAGAATATCGCGTGCAAAAACGCGGCGGCAAAGGCCTTAAGGGTATGGAGACGCGCGAAGAAGATTACGTCACAGATTTATTTACAGCTTCAACAAAAACTATGTTGTTGGTGTTGACGGATAAAGGAAAAGTTCACTGGTGCAAAGTTCACAGATTGCCATTAGGAAGTCGTACTTCAAAAGGCAAAGCAATTGCAAACGTTGTGCAGTTGTCTGCTGATGAAAAAGTGCGTGCAATTTTACCAGTGAATGAGTTTTCAGAAAATAAATATGTTGTGATGCTGACCGAAAAGGGAATCATCAAAAAAACATCGTTAGATGCGTTTTCGAATCCTCGTCAAGCAGGTATTATTGCATTAACAACTGATTTAGATGATCAAGTTGTTGCCGCAAAAATTTCTGATGGAACATCTGATATTTTTATTGCGACCAAAGAGGGTATGTCGATTCGTTTTAATGAAGATGACGTGCGTGGAATGGGCCGGTCGGCTCGCGGAGTTAAGGGAATTACGCTTTCAAAAGAAGACGTTGTTGTTGGCATGCTTGTCTTAGAAAAAAATACGACAGACACAATTTTAATGGTCACGGGAAAAGGCTACGGAAAACGTTCTGAAACATCAGAGTACCGCGTTCAAGGTCGCGGCGGTGTTGGTATCATTACACAAAAAACGACAGACAAAGTTGGTAACGTTGTTGGCACGACACGCGTGAAATCAACGCAAGAATTAATTTTATCAACAGATCAGGGCCAAGTGATTCGAATGAAAATTTCTGATATTTCAGTCTTAGGACGAAATACTCAAGGCGTTCGATTGATTAATCTGGATGAAAAACAAGAATTCGTGACAAGCCTTGCGGTTGTTGATGACGAAGAAAAAGTTGGCGAAGAAGTTCATTAATTTGAAGACTTTGTCAGACAATAAAATTCAAAAAACGCTTTCGCAGATTTTTTTTGCAGGAGCTTTTTTGTTTTTGAGCCTTTCGTGCCAATCAAGATCTGAAAAGTTGTATTCTCAGGCCTATGAAAAGATTAATCAAAATCAATTTGCAGATGCGATTGAGCTTTTAAAGTCGAGCGCAGCCCTTGAAAAAGAAAATTTAAAAAAAACCAAAGCTTTATTTGAAGCGGCCAGACTATTGCGGTTTGAAATTCATAATTACGACGCTGCACTGGTAATTTTACGCAAAATTGTTTTAGAATCTGAGGATGCGAAATTGCGGCTGCTGTCGCAAGAATCGATCGCTGAAATTTATTTTGACCATTTGCAAGACTATCTATTGGCTTTGAATGAGCTATTAATTTTAGAGCCTCTCTTGCTGGAATCTAAAAAAAAAGAAAATGTCAGACTTAAAATTGCGCAAGCGCAAAGATTTTCTGGCAACAACGCCGCAGCTTTGGAATATGTTGAAGTGGCTCTAAAAAACAGCGATGCGCTCAGAAATAATTTTTTAAAATTAAAGGCACAAATATTTCAAAGCCAACAAAAATACGATGAAGCTTTGAAAATATACGAAAACATGTTTTTAAAAACTCCCGAATATTTTATTCGAGAAAATTTATTTGCAGCGGTAAGCGCGGTACAAGAAGAAAAAAAAGATTACAAAACAGCAATTGAATATCTAGAAAAAAACACCAATCAAATTGCCGATAAAAATTATTTAGAATTAAGAATAAAAAAATTAAAAGAAAAACAATTGGCAAAACCATTTTCAAAAGGCGTCAGAAAATAATGAAAAAAAATAAATACATTATATTCGCAGCGATTGGTTTTGAGTTGATCGGTTTAATTTTAGCAGCCATTTATGGCGGTGAACAAATTGTTAAACATGGTGCGCCCGAATATGTCAGGGCCTTTTTGATTGTGGCTGCGTTTGTCATATGGTTTGTTAGCCTTGTATTAAAGCTTAAAAAGGCAGAAAAAAATGATTAAAAAAATTGTGTTTGTGAACTTGATACTATCGTTGGCGTTAGCAGTCGGCTTTTATATTTTTATGAATAAAAATGTAGCAGTTTCGGTGCTTGCAACAAGTCTAATGCTGGTTCTGAATTTATCAGGCCTTTTTATGTTTTGGCGAGTCGTCTTTTTAAAGAAATCTATTGCCCTTGGGCTTTTGATTATTATATTTAAGTATCCACTGATTGCGTATTGTTTATGGCAAATGTCGAGACAAGATTGGGTTCACCCAATCGGAGTTTTCGTTTCGATGTTGTTGTTTTTATTAAGCATTGTTGGTGTGGTTCTTTACGATCAAAGGAGAAGTCATGCATTTTAACTGGACGCAATTAATTCCCGGAGTTGGCCATCACTATACTCATGTGGCGACGCTTTTTATCGTTTCAATTATTTTAGTGCTTATCGGTGTTTATGCAAAAGCGTCTTTAGGCACAGGCGAAGTTGCTGTGATTCCAACGAATAAATTTTCTGTGCGTGGAATTTTTGAATTTTTCACAGAATATATTGGTGGATTAGCTGAACAAGTGATTGGCCATCATGGTCGCGCGTTTGCTCCGTATTTCGCGGCGATATTCACATATATTTTATTTAATAACTTAGTCGGAATTATTCCCGGCATGACTCCGGCGACTGAAAATTTTAATACAACATTTGCGTTCGGCGTTTTTTCATTTTTAGCCTACAACATTGTTGGTTTAAAAAATGGCGGTCTTGGTTATTTAAAACATTTCTTAGGCCCAGTGATTTGGCTTGCTCCATTGATGTTGTTGATCGAATTAATTTCTCACATTATTCGTCCACTGACATTAGGTTTGCGTTTAGCTAACGTAATGACAGGTGACCATACAGTTCTTTCCGTATTTTTAGATTTATTTCCTGTGGGCCCAGCGATTCCATTTTATTTAATGGGTTTGTTGGTTTGTACCATTCAGGCGTTCGTATTTACTTTATTATCAATGGTCTATGTGGCTCTTGCGACAGCCGACGATCATCACTAACAATAATTTTACGAAAAAAATTCGTAAAACAAAAATCTCAAAAAGGAGATCACAATGAAAAAAGCAATTTTATTTGCGACAACAACTTTGGCTTCTGTTTTAGCTTTTGCTAATGACGGCGCAATGAACACAAACAGCGGCATGGTTGCAATTGGTTCAGCAATCGCTATTGGTTTGGCTGTTTACGGCGGAACTTCAGCTCAAGGTAAAGCAGCAGCAGCAGCATTAGAAGGAATGGCTCGTAATCCAGCCGCTTCAGACAAAATGTTTACTCCACTTATTTTATCTTTGGCTTTAATCGAGTCATTAGTAATCTTGGCGTTCCTAGTCGCTTTCATTAAGTTACCAGCAGCATCTTTCGGTTTCTAAGAATGTGAGTCTTCACACAAGATGTGAAACTCGACTGATTTAAATTAAAATAAAATAAAAAACCCGATAGAAATATCGGGTTTTTTATTTTTAGAAACTGAATGACGAAAGCTTACAAATATTTATTCACAACATCCATCACAGAACTTTGAATTCGATCAAGCCCAGCCTGTGTCGATGATTCAAAGCGCACAACTAATACGGGTTGCGTGTTCGATGATCTGGCCAGCGCCCAGCCATTTAAATCTTTGCCAGAAAAACTGATTCGGATGCCATCGATTAAATTTACTTTGTAATCGTCCGAAGGTTTAGAAAAAGCTTCTTTGACTTTTTCGACGATCAAAATCTTTTTTTCTTCTGTTGTGTCTATGCGAATTTCTGGAGTATTAAACGCTGCCGGAAGGCCCGCTAATAACTCTTGAATATTTTTACCGGTCTTGGCGATGATTTCACAAAGCCTTAATCCAGCATAAGGGGCATCATCATAGCCGTAGTTTCTGTCGGCGAAAAATATATGGCCCGACATTTCGCCGCCGAATGGTGATTTTTCATTTTTAATTTTTTCTTTCACCAAGCTGTGGCCGGTTTTCCAAAGCACGGGAACACCGCCGTGTTTTTCAATATCAGTGTACATGCGATCTGAACATTTTACGTCGCCAACAATTTTACTGTTGGGTTTTGATTGTAAAATTGATCTTGAAAAAATGGTCATCAGCTCGTCGCCATAAATCATTTTTCCTGTGTGATCGACGATTCCAATACGGTCAGCATCGCCGTCAAAACCAATTCCTACAGTTGCACCGGTTTCAAGAACTTTATTTCTAAGGTCGACTAAATTTTCTTCAACGGTTGGATCTGGATGGTGATTAGGAAAGTTTCCGTCAGGTTGTTCAAATAAAATTTCTGGTTGCAAGCCGACAGTGTTGAAAAGTCTGCGGACAATCGCGCCACCCGCGCCGTTTCCGCAATCAAGGACGACTTTAAAAGGCTTGATTTGGCCAAACTCTTTTTTGTAACGCTCAAGATATTCAGGAAAAATATCGTATTTTTTTTCTGAGCCGCCAGAGTTTTCAACATATTTTTTTGTATCAATAATTGTTTTTAATTTTAAAATTTCTTCACCAAAAATTGTGGTTTTTCCAAATGAAATTTTAAATCCGTTGTATTCTGG
>CANBND010000033.1 GCA_947370945.1 Pseudobdellovibrionaceae bacterium
TTGAATAAAAAAACTTTGCAAAGATTTTTATCTGTGGCCCGCCCCGAACGTAAAAATTTACTTTGGGGTTTGTTCTTTTTAATTGTTTCCAGCGTATCAGGTCTGGCGTATCCGCAAATGATTCGTTGGTTGATTGACAAGGTTTTACAACCCGGCCGCATGGATTTATTATTGCCTGTGGTTTTAGGATTATTTGTTGCCTTTATTTTTCAAGGTATTGCTTCGGCATTCAGGTATTATTTATTTACCCTATCTGGCGAACGGATTGTTTTAAGATTACGACAAAAATTATTTTCAAAAATATTAGACCAAGACGTTTCATTTTTTGATTTCAACCGCACCGGTGAATTAATGAGCCGCTTGGCCTCGGATTGTACAACTCTGCAAAACACCGTCAGCGTAAATGTGTCGATGGGTTTACGAAATCTGGGGCAAGCCATCGGTGGTCTTGGATTTATGTTTTACACGTCATGGAAATTATCACTGATTATGTTGGTTTTGATTCCACCCGTTGGTTTTGCTGCTGCGATTTTTGGTAAGCGGATCAGAAAATTTTCCAAAGACTTCCAAGCTTCGTTAGCTGAAGCCAGTATCGTTGCCGAAGAAAGTATTTCTGGGCTTCGTACTGTAAAATCATTCGTTCAGGAATCGAAAGAATCTTTACGCTATGAACATGCATTAGCGGAAGCGCTGACAACTGCACGCGGTCGAATTTTAGCGATCGCCCAATTTATTGGTTTCGGAATGGTCGTCGGTTTTGCAGCCGTGTGTTTTGTTTTATGGTTCGGCGGTCGCGAAGTTTTACTCAAAGAAATGAGCGTCGGTGATTTATCACAATTTTTATTATATTTAATGTTAGTTGCCATTGGCGTTGGAAGTTTAGGTAGCCTATGGGGAGATTTTATGGCGGGCGTCGGAGCCAGTGCCAGAGTTTTTGAAATTTTAGAACGTGTTCCCGATTTTTCTGACGATGGTGAAATTTTAAATAAATTTAATGCCGCCGTTGAATTTAAAAATGTTTCATTTTCATACCCAACCCGAAAAGATATTTTAGTTTTAAATAATTTAAGTTTTCAAATGAAGGCCGGAGAAACCGTTGCACTTGTGGGCTCATCCGGCAGTGGTAAAACAACGGTCGCAAGCCTGTTGCCCCGATTTTACGAACCCGATTCTGGCGAAATTTTCATGGACCAAATTTCGATATCAAAATTAAAACCCAGTTGGTTACGAACACAAATCGGTGTCGTTTCACAGGAGCCGATTTTAATTTCAAGCACGATCATCGAAAATATCAGATACGGCAAACCCACCGCCACAGAAGCCGAAGTCATTGCCGCAGCACAGGCCGCGAATGCTTGGGAATTTATAAAAAATTTTCCTGAAGGTTTAATGACTAAGGTCGGCGAAAAAGGTCTACAATTATCTGGTGGACAAAAACAGCGCGTGGCGATTGCCAGAGCGCTTTTGAAAGATCCAAAAATTTTAATTTTGGATGAAGCCACCAGTAACTTAGACACGGCCAGTGAACATCTGGTGCAAGACGCATTACATAGATTGATGCAAGGGCGCAGCACCTTGATCATCGCGCACAGATTGAATACAGTCAAATCAGCCGACAGAATTTTGGTTTTAAAAAATGGACAAATCATTCAAGAAGGCACACATGAAATTTTATCAAAAATAACGGATGGATTTTATTATCAATTATTGCAACGTCAATTTACTGAAACAATCAACGAAGGAATTAAATCATGAGAAAAACATTAACCGCAGACAACTTGCAAACTGAAGCTTTAAAAAGTATTGCAAATTTTCATCCCCAAATTATATCTGGAGTTGAATCAGCAATTCAAAAAAATGAATGGGTGATCGTCGGAATGAAACAAAACCCCGTCGTTTCAGGCGCACGAAAATATTTAACTGAAAAAAATGTTAAATTTGAATATGTCGAACACGGCAGCTATTTTTCTATGTGGAAAGAACGCCTTGCTATTAAATTATGGAGTGGCTGGCCGACGTTTCCGCAAGTTTTTCATAACGGGAAATTAGTGGGCGGATTTTCAGAATTAAAAAAATATAAAGCATAGGAACTAAGTATGACCAACAACGATATCATGAAAAAATTGCGAGTTGCTTTGTCATTCCGTGATACGGATGTGATCGAATGTTTGCAGCTATCAAGTTACACAATTACAAAATCTGAATTATCTGCCATTTTTAGAACCGAAGATCATCCAAATTATGTTGAATGCGGTGATCAGTTACTGCGAAATTTTTTGGATGGTTTGATTATTAAGAATCGTGGAGTCATGGAAAGAAAATCCAAAGACGACGCCACAACGACTTCAGGATCTGATAAGAAGTAATTTCTTTTTATTTTGCTCGCGATTTAAAATGCGCACCAATTCGGGGCGCATTTTTTTATGTTGTTGCGATACGGTTTTGAATAACTTTTTTGTATGCGACCATGTCAATTCTTGGCTGCCGATGGGCAATTCACTTCGTGGTGCAAAAATATTTTTAAATTGCCGTATAGAAAGTCGCAAATAATTTTTCCATAATGGCGGATCCAAAAAAATAATTTGATCGCAAATTTCAAATCTTTTTTCTAAAATATCCAATGGACCATAGCCATCTATAATCCAAGATGGCAGTTGCTGAATCTGGTTTAAAATTTCAATTGTTTCTTTGTACGGACGCATCGACAAATCTGGTAAAAACTGAATTGAATCGACATGCGTGATTTCTATATTTTTTTCTTTTGAAATTTGATGAGCCAGCGTGGTTTTGCCGCTGGCCACATTACCTATTATTACAATTCTCACTTAAAATCTAGTCTTCATCCAATTCGTCATCACCAACGACACCTAAATTATACTTCTCGATTCTATAGCGCATTGACCTGAATGATATTTTTAATAATTTTGCAGCTTTCTTTTTCGTACCACCCGCAGCATGAATCGCCTTGATGAGAACTTCTTTTTCAATTTGACCAATCACTTTGTCTAAATCAAGACCGTCATCACCGATTTCAATTTCATGGCTGGATGCCATCTTACGACCCGATGTTGTATTCACCATCGGCGGCAGCGATTCTGGTAACACCGTAGAACCTGCCTCTAAAGCCACTGTGCGTTCCATCATGTTTTCCAATTCACGAACATTGCCTGGGTAATTATATTTTTTTAAAATATCCATAGCTTCTGTTGAAATGGCATTAATATTTTTTCCTAATTTTTCATTATATTTTCTAAGAAAATGATTCGCTAATGAAGGAATATCCTCGGATCTGTCACGCAGTGCAGGAGATTTAATATTGATCACATTTAAACGATAAAATAAATCTTGTCTGAATGTCCCTTTAGCAACCATGTCGTCGAGGTTTCTATTTGTCGCCGCAATAATTCGAACTTCGACTTTCATATCGTCTGTTGCGCCCACACGTCTGATGATGCGTTCTTGAATCGCACGAAGCAATTTCACCTGAATCGATGGTGGCAATTCGCCGACCTCATCCAAAAATAATGTTCCGCCGTTAGCAACTTCGAACAAACCCTGTTTGTCTGCAATGGCGCCGGTAAACGATCCTTTTTTATGACCGAACATTTCTGATTCCATCAAATTTTCTGGAATTGCTCCGCAATTGATCGTAACGAAAGGTTTGTCTTTTAATGGACCGTTATAATGAATTGCCTTCGCAATAACCTCTTTACCAGTACCTGATTCACCCGTAACTAAAATATTTGTTGGTGTTTGCGACACACGTTTAATCAAATCAAAAATGGCATGCATGGGTGCAGAATTTCCCACCATGTTTTGAAACGAATATTCTTTGACGAGTTCTTTTTTTAAAGTTCTGACTTCGACTTCCAGATTTTGTGAACGGAGTGCATTCGCGATATTCATACGAACTTCGTCAATTTTAAATGGCTTCGTCACATAATCGTAAGCACCCATTTTCATCGCATCCACAGCAGTTTCAGTTGTTCCGAACGCAGTAATCAGCATAAAAACTGTATCTGGATAGCTTTCTTTGACATGTTTTAATAATTCGATACCTGTCATATTTGGCATTTGCAAATCCGACACAATCATATCAAATGATTTTTTTGTTAGTATATCTTTGGCTCTAGCCCCGTCTTCGGCGGTTGTGACTTCATAGCCTTCTTTCTTGAGCATGATCTCAAGAAATTCGCGGATAGATTCTTCGTCATCAACAACAAGTATGCGTGATTTCATTTTGTACGTCCTTCTTTATGTATTCATTTTGTTAAAAAATATTTTAAATTGAGTTCCCACATTTAATTCACTCTGAATTTTAATTTCAGCCCCGTGTGATTCAAAAATTTTGTGCGTGATCGCCAGACCAAGTCCTGTTCCCTTGGATTTTGTCGTATAAAAGGGTTCAAAAATTCTTTTTTGTGATTCTGACGTCATACCCGAACCTGTATCTGAAATTAAAACACAAATTTTTTGTTCAATAACTTCAGTTTTAACTGAAAGAATTTTTTCGTCTTTTTCTTTCATCGCCTGAACAGCATTGACGATGATATTTAAAAAGGCCTGTTTTAATTTATCCGAATACCCCAAAATCATACTGTTTTGAATTTGAACTTGATAAACTAAATCTGTGGGCGTTGTTGAACTTAATTTTATATTTTGAATGACTTCGTCTAAAATTAAAGCCAAATCTATTTTTTGATCAGGTCGTTTTTCAGGTTTTGAATAATCTAAGAAATCTGTAATTAAATTATTCAGTCGATCAATTTCACGTAAAATAATTCGCATCAGCTTTTGATCGTCAGGATTTTTAGTGTCTTGCGATAGCAATTCGATACTGCCGCTAATGCCAGCCAATGGATTTCGAATTTCATGTGCTATACCTGCCGCCAGCTGCCCCACTGCGGCCATTTTTTCTTTGTGCTTCAGCTGATCTTGCAGGGAGCGCTCTTCAGTGGCGTCCTTAACCAGATGCAGGCTGATGTTTTGTTGATAATCCGAATCAAAATACGACGTGCTTTCAATTTGATAAATTCTTTTGTCTGAAATATCCGTGTTATAATACGTTAAGTCTTCTGAATACGAATTCGCCTTTAGCTTTAGCAAATCGACAACAGAATTCTGTGTCAGTTTTAATTTTGATGTCAGCATTGAATTTGCAAAAACAGATTCGTTTTGCGCATTTAATGCGATCAAACCCACAGGCATGTTTTCGATCAAAAGATTCGCCAATTCAGCTTTTGATTTTAATTGTAATGCCGTCTGGGATAAGTTCTTATTTAAATGCAGAAGCTCGTGTTTCAATTGTGATGAAAAAAACAAAACAGAAGCAAAAGCTAAATTAAATAAACCCAGATTTAAAATATTTTGTAAACCCGACCATTTAAAAAACAATAGATTACAAACTGAAATTAGTAAAGACGTCGCAACAACGAGCAATGCATTGTCTTTGAACGACAATTGCAGACCTGACAAAAATAATAAAACTAAAATCATGACTAAGTAAAAACTTGAAAACAGGGGCTGAGATTTATATAAAGCTATAATTGTTACGATTTCTAAAAAAGAAAACAAAACTGTGCGCTTCGTTTTTAAAACATATTGCATCAAATGCAAAGTGCATAAAAAAATCAAACAGCTGTAAAATGTAAAAATAAAATTGTATTGCAAAAATGGTTTCTGCAATACAATCACTATCTGAAATATAAAATAAAACGACATCAATGCCAAAAAACGAATTGTCGGAATTGATAATAAAAATGATTTGGTTGAATTCAACGGCTGATTTTTAAGCAATCGTGTCTCCCAATTGAAAGACCGGCAAATACATCGCAATTAAAATGAACGCGATGATACCACCCAAAACGATCATCATTAATGGTTCAATTAATGATGTCATTGCACGAACTGCATTTTCAACTTCGTCTTCATAAAAATCTGCGACCTTGGCCAACATTGTATCGAGCGATCCTGATTGTTCACCAATGGCCACCATCTGCGTCAACATTTGTGGAATTTCTTTCTGTCGTGATAATGGCTGGTGAAATGGCTTTCCCACTGTGACAGCATCTCTGCATGCGTGCAGAGCTTTTTCGATCACATGATTACCCGCAGTTTTTGCTGCGATTTCTATGGCTTCAATCATATTAATACCTGATGACAAAAGCGTAGATAAGGTCCTACTCATTCGGGCTACTGATGATTTCTGAACAACATCACCAAAAATGGGCGCATTAATAATAAATTTATCAAAAGCAATTTTTCCGTCTTTACTGCTCAGATAAGTAATAACTACATAAATTCCAAAAAATAAACCACCAAAATAAAAAATCCAATTTGCAATCAATGAATCTGAAAAACTGACCACTAACTGAGTCAAAGCTGGCAGAGGCTTACCGGAACTTTTATAAAATTCTGCAAATTTTGGAATAATAAACAAAATTATACCTGTGATAATGATAAAAGCTGCGCAGATGATTACGATCGGCATAACCAAAGCACCTTTAACTTGATTTTTAATTTTTTCATTTTTTTCAGCATAGCTTGAAAGTCGGTCTAAAATCGTATCCAGAATACCCGCTTCTTCACCAGCGCGAACCATATTGCAATACAGAGTATCAAAAACACGTGGATGCTGTTGCATTGACTCAGATAATCTTTTGCCTGTTTCAATCGATGCTCGAATTTGAATAACAGCTTCTTTGATGATTTTATCGCTGGCACCATCTGATAATATTTTCAATGAATCTAAAATCGGAATACCTGCGTTAATCAAAGTCGAAAACTGTCTGGTAAAAATTTGCAATTCCTTTGTTTTTACTTTAGGTGCAAAAAATGAAACTGCATTTACTTTTTTTTCGGCACTCTGAACTATTTTTAGGTTTAACGGAATCAATTGTTTGGCGCGTAGTTTTACGCGCACTTCAGCTTCATCAATAGCGTCAATGACTCCGTTTGAAGTTTTACCTGTGAATGATCTGGCTTGATACTGAAATTTTGCCATTAATTAAAGCCCCATTTTTTTCATGCTTTGATCAAGGCCTTCGACATCATTTGAAATTTCAAAGGCCGTTTTAACATCGATTTTTCGACGAACTATTGATTGCAGAATAGACTGATTTAAACTTTGATATAGACTTGTCGTAGAAATTAATTTTATAAATTCTTCAACTCCGGTCCTGTGAAAAATTTTTTTCTGTTCTTCTTTTCTTAAAATCCATATTTCATGTAATGCTGCGCTAGACCCTTGTGCTAATTTTTGATAAATAACAGAACTTAATTGTTCACAAAATCGGCTCCACAAACTACTTTGATCCTGCGTCATTGATTTGATTTGCATTAAAACATTTTCAATCGAATTTGCAGAAACAGTTATAAAAACCGTACGGCCTTCTTCGGCGAAGCGTACCCATTTGTTTAAATTTTGAATTTCATTCATATCAATACAAATCGTATCAATACCATCATAAATCGGATGCTGCCCGTCCCAATTTAAACTTTCAGATCCCAAATGAACAACAGAATCTAAATTTTGTAAATTCATTTGTACGGGTCCCGAATGTAAAGCAACGAGTTCGGGTGTATGTTTACGGCTTTCAGAAATAATTTCAGCTAACAAAGTCGATTTTCCATTTTTTTTCTGAGAAGAAATTAAATGAATTCCTGATTTTTTTTTCAAACTGTCATAATAAGGTGTGAATTGAATATTTGCAGAAATTTTCTCACTCGTCACGTATGAAAAATGAGCCTTCATACAGTTTTTCCATTCTGTGAATGAAAAAATCCAAGTTTGCGTCGGATCAGAAAAAATGCCTTGAACAAACCCCTTTGTTTCAAGAGCTACTTTTTCATTGTTTTGCAAACAGAAATCTTTTAAATCTTCCCAATCCGACAATGACAAAATTTGCGAATCAAATTCTGTCCATTCGTTATTAATTTTTAAAATAGTCTGATGACCCAATCGAAATTGAACTTCTTGGCTAAATTTATTTTTTATTTGTAACAGCATATTTGAAATCATTTGACTAAATACCTCATTCTAAATTGTCTCGCACGGATGAGTTAATAACTTCTTCAATTGTTGTTTGACCACGCGCAAGCTTTAACAAAGCACTTCGCCGCAAAGTTTTAAACCCCATTTGCCGACACGCATTTCTCAATTCTAGAGCTGAAGCATTTTTTAAAATCATTTCTCTAATTTTTTCTGTGATCGGCATAATTTCAAAAATAGCTAAACGTCCCTTTATACCTGTGTTATTACAGGTCATACAGCCTTTGCCTTTAAACAAAGTGTATTGTGGTATTTCACTGGCTATAACACCCAAATTAATCAACGTTGCATCGGGCACTTTCACGGACTCTTTACACACATCGCAAACACGCCCGACAAGCCGTTGAGCTACAATCAAATTTAATGTTGATGTAATTAAATACGGAGCAATTCCCATTTCTGTTAAACGCGTAATTGTCGTGGGCGCATCGTTCGTATGAAGTGTACTTACAACCATATGACCCGTCGAAGCTGCTTTGAATGAAATTTCTGCCGTTTCTAAATCTCGAATTTCTCCGACCATAATAATATCTGGATCTTGACGTAAAAACGCACGAAGTGCTGTCGAAAAGTTCAAATCAATATCTGCATTCATTTGAACTTGATTAATGCCTTCTAAATTAAACTCCACAGGGTCTTCGGCCGTACTGATGTTTACGTCTGCCTTGTTCAATTCAAAAAGCGCAGAATAAATTGTCGTTGTTTTTCCGGATCCAGTTGGTCCAGTGATTAAAACCATGCCTTGTGGCGATCTAATAATTTCTTTAAATAATTCAAGATCATCAGCTTCAAAACCCAGTTTTGTCATATCAAGCTGTAGATTCGTTTTATCTAACAAACGCATAACAACTTTTTCGCCCCAAAGCGTTGGCACTGTATTCACACGAAAATCCATTTCGCGGCCTTCATTTTTTAACTGAATTTTCAGACGACCATCTTGAGGCCTTCTTCGCTCTGCAATGTCCATCTTTGACATAATTTTAATACGCGCACAGATCGCGGGTCCTGAGGCTATCGGCGGAGATGCAGTTTCAATTAAATTTCCGTCGATTCGTATGCGTACTCGAAATTTTTTCTCATAAGGTTCGAAGTGAATATCCGAAGCTCGACGCTTGATCGCCTCCATTAAAATACCATTCACAAATTTCACAATCGGCGCATCACCAGCATTCACATCTCCGACTTCGATTGAAGTCGCAGCGGCTTCTATAATTTCATCCGAATTTTCTTTATTGATGTCAATCTGTGACTGTCTGATAGCTCCATAAAATTTGTCGATAGCCGTTGAAATACTAATTTCAGTTGCGACAACTGGTTGTATTTTGCATTTTGTAATAAAACGCAAATCATCGCGAACTTGCAAATTGCTAGGATCAGTGAATGCAACGACTAATGTAGTTCCCGCTTTTGATATAGGAATCACCATGTGTTTTTCACAAAAATCTTTTTGCAACAGTGTCAAAATATTTTGATCCACATCAAATTGCGCAACATCAACACCTGGAACTGCAAATTGTTTTTCAAGAGCACGTAATATTTGGGAATCTTTTAAAAAACCTAATGCAACAATTGCCGATCCTAATTTATTTTTATTTTTTTGACCATGAAGCAAAGCTTGCTGCAATTGATCAGGTCTGATCAATCCTTGCTTTGTTAAAATTTCACCGAGCTTGTTTGGCAGCATCCAATTAGTCTAATAAAAGTGACGTTTTTTGTAACTGGACTATAGTTGAGATTTGATTTGAAAATAAAAAATAAATTCGACTTAATTACTTGATTTTTTTAGTTAAAATTTGATCTGCCAGTTCAAATCGGATTTCATCGTACATTTTCGAATCGACGACAGACATTTGAGCTCGCAGAGCTTCCTGCACCAAATCATTGCTACGCAAGGATCTAACGTCAAAAAAAAGTGAACCTGTTGATAAAAAATTAAAATAGGTCAGACTTTCGACTAGCTCGGTTTGGCTTTTGTGATCAATATCAACTAATAAGAAACTAGATACAGTCTCGATCAACGAAATTTGCTTGAACTGTAAAATTTGTATCGAAAGACTTAGAAAAGTCTTTTGAATTTTTTCAGAAAATTGAATGACGGCCTCTTTGTTTTCAACGACAAAAATAAATTTAGAATATCCAAGTTTTGTTAATGCCGGCAGGAACTGCGATATGGTCAATTGATCCCCGACAATAACGACAGCTTCTGCTGTCTGCAGACTGAGTTTTAAACCTGCTAAATATTTTAACAATGCTTTTTGACTCAGTTGATAAAATTGAAAACGTTCGTCAATTTTTAATAAACAATCGGCAGCCCCTAGAGAATAAACATCGATTTCACTCATAGAAAATTGCTCTTGAGCTAAAACATAATCTGCATAAGTCAGATCAATGAAATCCGCACCGAGATCTTTAGCTTGCTGAATACTATCAGCTTTGATGATTTCAAAATTATTTATTGCGGACAATTGAAAAAGCTGCGGTGATCTGAAGTATTTCATTTCTGAACATCATTGAAAAATGATTTGGCCGCATGAATGTCTTTTTGAATTTGCAATTTAAGGGCCTCAACGTTTAAAAATTTCATTTCATCGCGATGAAAATGATAAAGCTCGACTTTGATTTGATCTCCGTAAATATCTTGTGAAAAATCAAAAATATGAGTCTCAACTTTGAGATAGGGTTCATTGTTTTGAAACGTAGGATTAAAGCCAATGTTTGTAATTGCAGAAAAAATTTTATCGTTCCAATAAACTTTTGTGAAATAAACACCATTACGTGGAGCAAATTCAATTTCAGGACTGATATTTGCTGTCGGCACACCAATGGTGCGCCCGCGTTGATAGCCTACACGCACTGGTCCGCGTAAATAATATCTGCGCCCTAAGAATTCGTATGTTTTTTGCAAATCACCATGTTCTAAAAATTTACGAATAACTGATGATGAAATGACTTGTGTGTTTTTTTCTAGCGCGGGTTGAATTGTTAGTTGAATATTCTTTTTTAAACAATACTGTGTTAAAAAATGATGGTCACCTGTTCTATTTTTACCAAAACTGAAATCATAACCTACAATCAAATGAACTGGTTTAAAATGTCTGAAAATATAGAAATCCAAAAATTCTTCTCGACTCATCATTGAAAAATCTTTTGTGAATTTTTCTTCGATTAAAAAATCGACTCCTAAATTCTGAATCATTTCAGCTTGGTCACGGTAATCAAACAATCGATGCACTGGCGTATCAGGATACAGCACGGCCCTAGGATGAGGTTTAAACGTACAAATGACTGATGGAACATTTAACAGCTGCGCACTAGCCACTAAAACTGAAATTAAAGATTGATGTCCCAAATGAAGTCCATCAAAATTACCTATAGTTAATACACAGCCTGTAAAATCAGGGAGCGACTCTTGTTGCGTACGAATCCATTTCATATCTGTTGTGCAATCCATTCCATGACTGTATTTTAGCCCCAACAGCTGTTGAATGTCGAATAAAATTAAGATAGTTTAAGAGCCTGTGATCAAAAACTTTGCCAAGACTTATTTCAATATTTTAAATTCTATTCACGTATGGGTACGCTGGGGACTTTCGAAAAGAGGCTTTTGGACACGAGCCTTTTTGTGTCTTTTGTTTTCAATGATTATCTTGAAATTTGACGAAATCGACACGTACGATTTTCGTTTTAAATTGCGCGGACCACAAATGACTTCGGATTCAATCGCTTTAGTCACAATAAAACCCAGCGATTTTGTTAAAATTTTTGATTTAAAAACAAATTCATTAATCAACGTGAATGAATCCAATGAAATATCTGATAGTTTTTTTTGGGATCAAACTATTTGGCACGATTTACTTAAAAATATACTCAAGCAAAACCCAAAGTCAGTCGCTGTGACACTTTTTTTTGGCGACAATATTGGCCAAACACGTTTAAATTCAGATGATCTGGCCGTCTTCAAAGATGAACGAATATTCTGGGCAACGAATTCACGTGAACTTGAAAAATTATCGCTTCCATTTGCGACTCGACCTGAACGCACAAATATCGCACACATTGATCTACTACGAGATGATGACGGTGTTGTTCGCAGACTTTTGATGAACCCCAATTATTTGCCCAACATTGCCGAACGGTCGGTGGTCAAAAAAACTTCCAGACTCAGAAATTTACCCGTGATTAATTTTCGCGGCTCTGAAAAATTTGCCAGTATCGATCTGCAAGACATTTTAAAAAATAAAATTTCTGAAAATTTCTTCGCAAATAAATTTGTTTTTATAGGAATTGAAAAAACAGTGAATTCGCAAATTCTGACGCCGCAAGGATTAATTCCCAGACATGAATTCTGGGCCAACGTCGCCGACAATTACCTAGCGAATCGATTTATTAAAAAAATGCCGACTCTGATTTATGTTTGTATGCTTCTGTCATTGATGATTTTAGCTGTTTTTATAATTACGCATTACACGCAAATTATTTCATTATTTATATTTTTATCATTGGCTGTGCTGTGGTCCGCATTTTCAATGTGGACCTTTGACACATATTATATTTGGATACCGATTGCGAGCCCACTGGCATTACTGGTTTTGATTTGGGTCATGTATTTGGGCTATCAAGCACTACGTATTGAACAGGCACACAACAAATTGCAACAAGAACAACGTTATATTTTCGAGCTTGAACAATTAAAAAATAATTTCGTAAGCCTCATCAGTCATGATTTAAAAACACCCATCGCAAAAATTCAAGCTGTGATTGATCGTTTGATTTCACAAGAAAATTTGACACCTAATCTGCAAACAGATTTTTCAAATCTGAAAATATATGCCGACGAACTGAATCGATATATTCAGTCCATACTCAAAGTTCTACGTGTCGAATCCAAAGATTTTAAAATAAATAAAGAAACTGCTGATATTAATGGTGTTATTGAAAATGTGATCGTCAGAACAGAGCCATTGGCAAAATCAAAATCTATTCGTATTGAATTAAAACTGGAACCTATGTTTCTGATTGAATTTGATGTGACATTAATGACTGAAGTCATTTTAAATTTAGTTGAAAATGCCATTAAATACACAAATGAAAATGGTCAGATATTTATTAACACCACAGAAACTGATACCGAAGTTTTAGTTTCTATTCGTGACACCGGCGAAGGCATCAGCCCCGAAGACCAAACCCATATTTGGAAAAAATTTGTGCGCGGAAAAAACCAAGAATTAAAAACCAAAGGCTCGGGACTAGGTTTGTATTTAGTTAAATATTTTATCGAATTACACGGTGGCAAAATCACCTTGAAATCTGAGCTAGGCAAAGGGACAACGTTCGACATGAGCTTGCCCATAGAAAGCGAGACATAAAATGAAATTACGAGCAATGATTGTAGATGACGAAGCTGAATTACGAAAATCAGTCGCTAGCGTTTTAAAACGTATCGAAACTGAATTAAATGTTGAATTTACTTTAGTCGAAGCCAGCAACGGCCTTGAGGCTGTACAAAAATCAACTGAAGATTTTTATGATTTAATTTTGATGGATGTTAAAATGCCTGAAATGGATGGCCTGACAGCATTGCAACAAATCAAAGAACATAATCCACAAACATTTGTTCTAATTATGACAGCGCACAGTAATTTAAATGATGCGGTCATCGCTATCAAAGAAGGGGCCTACGACTATGTTGAAAAACCCGTCGGTGCCGATAAATTATCAGATGTTGTTAAAAAAAGTTTAGAAGCAAATGCGATGATCAAAGGATTGACAGCGTCCAGTCCAATTTTTGATGATGATATCGAAAGCGATATTGAAAATTCTTCGGATCAAAATTTAAAAACAGATATCGTTGGTCAAAATACAAAAATGAAAGAAGTTTTTGGCTTGATCTATAAACTTTGTAAAGTCGAAACAACAGTCTTAGTTCGCGGAGAAAATGGAACCGGCAAAGAACTTGTTGCTAAAGCAATTCATTTTAATTCGCCAAAAAAATCAGGCACCTTTGTCGCCATTAACTGCGGAGCCATTCCTGAAAATTTAATGGAAAGCGAACTGTTCGGCCATGAAAAAGGAGCCTTCACAGGGGCTATTGAACGAAAAATTGGTAAATTTCAATTAGCCAACAATGGCACATTATTCTTAGATGAAATCGGCGAATTAAAACCTGAAATGCAAGTCAAACTTTTACGAGCACTTCAAGAAAAAAAATTCACTCCTGTTGGCAGCAACCGAGAAGTCAAAACAAATGCACGCATTATTGCAGCAACAAATCGAAATCTAGAAAAAATGATGGAAGACCAAAATTTTCGCGAAGATTTATTTTATCGCTTGAATGTCATGCCCATATTTTTACCGCCGTTACGTGAACGCCCCGACGATATTGTAAAATTAGCCGAAAGTTTCTTGGAAAAATTTTCTGTCACACATGGAAAAAAAATGAATCGCATATCTGCCGAATGCTTAGAACTCATGAAACGTTATCGTTGGCCCGGCAACATACGTGAATTAGAAAATATCATTGAACGTGCATTTATTGTTGAATCTTCAAATGAAATGACTGTCGAAAGTTTACCTGATCAAATTAAAAATTCAGTGACCAGCTATATTTCGCCAAATCAATCTGCATCATCTGCTTCAGCCAACACCACGCTAATCAACAGTCAAAATTCAATGGATTTTGAACTCTTCAAAGAACAAGCTGAAAAGGATTTTATTATCCAAGCGCTGAAAGCGAATAAAGGAAAAATCAATCAAACCGTAGCTCAAGCAAATATTCCAAAAAACACTTTGCTTCGAAAAATCAGAAAATATAATTTATTAGCCAAAGATTATTCAGATAATTAAATTTTTCTAAGCACGGATTCCGATTTTAAATCAATCATACAACGATGGTGCCCTTCGGGGCATTGATGATGTCCGTGAGCTCCACAGGGCCGGCAGGTTAAGTTATTATTTTCTACAACAACAGATTCGTTTTGCCACGGGCGAAAACCTAACCTTAACGTTGTTGGTCCAAAAATCGAAATCACTTGAATACCTAGACTGGCCGCCATATGCGCAGGAGCGCTGTCGTTACAAATTACTTGATCACACGTTTTTAATTTCAGATAGGACTCATACAAGCTTAAACCACCGGCACAGTTGATAGCCTGAGGATTATTTTTTGCAATTTCATCACAAATATTTTTCTCTGACGGACCACCCATCAATAAAACTGTTTTGTTTTTTTTAATTAATTCAGTCGTTACTTCAGAAAAACCTGATATCGTCCATTGCTTTGTCTGCCAAACACTACCAGGAAAAATAGCCACCGTGTTTTTATGAGTTGTATCAACCTGTTTTTTAAATGAAAAAATTTCAGGTATTTCACAAAATTTCTCTGTACGATCTGTGAAATTTAAATACGTCCAATCAGAACTTTGAATTTTATTTTTAATGTCAGAGTCCACCGTGGAAACAATCATCATTTGCCTAATCACATCCGGCCATGATTTTTTGTATTCCACAGTACGACTAAAAAAAAGAAAATTAAAAGCATTTTTAAAGCCGATTTTATTTTTTGCTTTGATTTGGAATGCAAATAAAGAACTGCGAAACGATCTATGTGGACAAAAAACATAATCAATATCTATTTTTTTTAATTCTGACAGAATTTTTGAATAACTTTCAGACACACCTTTTTCAGCCTCGAACGCCTGATCAAAATAATTTTCTTTTAAAAATATTTCTGATAATCCTTTTTTACAGACCAAAATCAGTTTGTGATCCGGAAACTTTATCCGAAGTCGCAGTACCACTGGCAAACTTAAAAACAAATCGCCAATAAACGCCGTTTGAATAAAAACTATGGCCGGCATATAATTTTCTCAGACATAGTTTATGGTTTACCTTTATCGATTTCAACAATTTCCGAAACCAAACTTCCAATTTTAATATCGGCTTCGATACGTAAAATTAATTTTCTGTCGTCATCTGAAATCCAAAGCAACAGCGGATGCGATGTTGTTAAAGCGCCCCGTGAAAAAATATCAGCTTTGATTTTAATGGCTTGAAATTCACCCACGTCCGTATCAATTTTTTCTTTGGCCACAGCCGTAGCTTTGAAAACAACATTCTTTTCATCGTCAGAAACTCGAAAAGAATATTCTTTGCCGATCTTCCAATTAAATACTCGCATGTAAAAAATACTGCTAAATGCATTCTGTGAAAATGGCAACAGATCCCAAGATTTTTTTATTTCTTCTTGTCCATTTTTTTTAGTGTATTTTTTTTCCCAGTAATTTGATTTCAGTGCGCTTTGATTAAAAAAACCTTGGGCTTGCGCCAGCTTACCACTTTCGCGAATACTGGTTTTAAAAACATGTGGTACTAAATCCGCGTAATCGACATACGTATCTACGACGTCTTCAACAGAATAAACAGAAGAAAATAACCGACTGGTTTGTAACCCAATTTGAAAATGATATGATTTTTTGCTATTCACTTCAGAAAATGGCAAAACTTCTAAAGTTAATGTCCCCGCCTCGGCAGCAAAAAAACGTACGGAGTGAACTACTTTTTCACCGACACGAAAGGGGTCATTGATCGGTCGACGTTGGTGATCAAAACCTTCATTATCTTCAAGATCGGGCTGACGTTCAGTGATTACGACTGCTTCAAAATTTTTATTTTTGACTTTATTTTTTTCTGTGATTTTTTTATTTTTTTTAACAATGACTTTTTGTTGAATATCTGTGGCTGGAACCAAAGTCGTTGTTTGTGTTTTTTCAGGGACAACAATCGGAATTGAATCAATAGGTTTTTCTTCGACTGTTTTTACGATCACTTGTTTTTCAAATTCTGTATTTTTTGCTAATTCATTTTCTTTTTCATATTTTAAAAATGTTTTACACGATGCTATCAAAAAAAAACTTAATAAAAATATTTTACTCATTCGAAAACCTTCCAACGTCTGTGCACCCACATCCATTGTGCAGGGTTTTTACGAATAATCTCAGCAACGACATCATTCATTCGATTCGTCATTAAAATATTATTGTTATCTTTATCGTCAGTGATAATATCACTAAAATCAATCACAGGTCCGACCACCACATTCAAACGACCATCAGCACCCCAAAAAGTCGACAGTGGCAACACTGGCGCCTTTGTTTTTTGGGCAAACAAAGCCAGACCATAGGCCGTGCCCGTTGTGTGGCCAAAAAATTGAGACTCGACACCGAAAGGTTTTCCCATGAATTGATCAATAACAAAAACCACACCGCGGTTTCGCTTAAGTGCTTTTAAAATTTCAAAGGCATTACTTTTGCCATGCGCATCGATAAATTCAGTTTTTGATTTTGTTCTGAGTGAAAACCAAAATTCATCGACAAAGGCATTCGTAAAACGTTTTGAAATTAAACTGAGTGGTTTAATTTTTTCACTGAATGCAGCACCCGCCAGATCACCGCTGGCCATATGCAAAGACATTAATAAAACACCCGAATTTTCAAAAGGCTTTAAATTTTCAAGACCTAAAAAATGAACATTTTTTTCGATCCAAATATTTTTCAAATAAGGAATACGAATGACGTCAAAAAAACTGCGACACAAAACATACAAGCTTTGTCGCATCCATTTTTTTTTAATTTCATCGGTCGTATTCGGAAATGCCAAATCAATATTGCCGTAAACCACTTTTTTTCGCAGTGAAAATATATCCACCCACACAAAAGCCAACGCCCTGCCCAGAAACGAATTTATCCACCAAGGTGTTAAACAAAAAAGGAAGGCAAATACTTCGCCAAATTTACGATAATATTTTTTCATTTAAAATCTTTCGCGCTTGATCTGTGAATTTAATTTTTAAATCAATCAGTTTTATTTGACCAATTAATTCAGGATTTGTGATCTTAATTAAATCCTTGGCTGTCATCACGGGCTGCAAATGTTTATTTTTTTCAATTTCATTCAGCAGCCAGACCTGCTCAGAATCAGGAAAGGCAAAATGATCAGCATAAAATTTTTCATTTTGAATCGAAAACCCTGCGTGTTGTAAATCTGCTTTTAATTTTTCGGGGTTTGCAATGCCGGTTATTAAAAATAAATCTTTTTTTTCAGATTCTAAATTTGATTTAAATTGAACTTCGATCACATTTTTTTGATACGGATTTATTTTTTGGTAAAAACATTTTTTTCGTTCTTCAGTTAAGCCTTCTGTTTTTGTCAGGATAACCAAATCAGAGCGTGTTAATGTTTTCCAGCTTTCGCGCATTTGCCCTAAGGGAAATAACTGATAATGCGAAGGCTTGCGACTGGCATCGACTAAAATGATATCGCGATGACGAAACAATTTACGATGACTGAACCCATCGTCGATAAAAACAACATCATAATTTTGATTCGCAGACAGCGCCGCTGTTACAGTGTCAGTTTTATCAGGACCTGACCAAACCTGACAGTGTGGCAATAATTTTTGTAATAAGCAGGCTTCATCACCAAAAATTGCAACTGCATTTGCGTTTGTTAAATCAACATGACTTGGTTTTTTTAAAAGTGCTTTATAGCTTTTGCAGACAATTAAAATTTTTTGATCATTCAATGCTTCTGCTAAAAACTGGATCATCGGTGTTTTGCCACTGCCACCAGTATTTAAATTGCCGATCGAAATAATTTTTATTTTTGTTTGAATTTGTTTTAATATTTTTTGATCATAAAAATAATTTTTAAAATCTATAAAAATTGAATATGGATTTAATCGACCTATCATAAGTAGCGATCAAGCTCTGAGATAACACGCTGGTTGGCCCCGCGGTCGCCCAAGGATGTTTTTAATAACTTTAATTTTTGAATTGTTTTTTGAGTGTAATCTGTATCTGTCATATAACGATCCATCAATGCTGTGAGTTCATTGGCGTTCACAGATTTTTGCTTTCGCTCAGGGACAACTTCTTCGTTTAAAATCAAATTCACTAAACCGAAAAATTTCAAACGGCGCAGCAACACGCCGCCAATTATACCCGTCAGCCATTTCATTTTATACATAATGACCATTGGTTTTTCTAATAAACCCACCATCAAAGTCGCAGTACCTGATGCAACTAAGACATAATCGGCCATCGAGATCATCAGATTCGGATCTTCTTTAATTAAAATATAGGGCAAATTAAAATTTTCTAATTTTTTTAGCATATATTCTTTGGATAACGGCGGTGCCACGCAAATCAAAATTCGTAAATGATTATGTTTTTTCAAAAGATTTCTGGCGACGTCTTGTTGAATTTGAAATAATTGTTCGATTTCACTGTGTCTGGACCCTGGCATCAGTGCTAAAACTTTTTCGTTTTTTTGTATACCGTATTTTGAACGTTGAAAAAATATTTTATTTTCATCCAACAAGTCTGGATTTAAATCATCCAGAAGAGGATGCCCAACAAAAGTATTCGGAACTTGAAATTGATCATAAAAAGTTTTCTCGAAGGGAAATAATAAAAAAACTTTTTCACAATAGGCTTTGATGTCATGAATACGACTTTGTCGCCACGCCCAGACTTGCGGTGAAATATAATAAAAAATTTTAATATTCATGGCTTTTAATTTTTTTGCTAATCGCAAATTAAAATCTGGATAGTCCATCAATACTACAATGTCGGGTCTATTTTTTTCAGCGTATGAAATTAGATTATAAAAAATATTTCTTAAAAAACTGTAATGCCGAACAATTTCAGCAATACCCATGACGGCCATGTCTTCGGATTTACCGATACGGTGCTGACCCAAGACTTCCATTTCATTTGAACCAACACCGAAAAAAAAATGATTGGCATCAT
>CANBND010000034.1 GCA_947370945.1 Pseudobdellovibrionaceae bacterium
TCTATTGGATGAAAAATATAAACATTTCCACGGCATCTGGCATATCTTTGTGATGGCCGGCAGTTTTTGCCAATTTATTTGTTTATATAATTATGTGGCCTAATTACTTATCTGATCTGTTTTAATTTTTCTTAAAATTCAAATGTCGCAACAACTGGGCAATGATCTGAACCCAATTGATTCATTAAAATTTCACATGATTTTAAATTTTTAATTAAATTTTTTGTCGCACAAATATAATCAATGCGCCATCCATTATTTTTTAAACGCGCTTGATCCTTATAAGACCACCACGAATACATATTTTTTTCTTCCGGATGAAAATGACGATAACAATCGGTAAAGCCTAAATTTAAAAATTCTGTCATCCATTTTCGCTCTTCAGGCAAAAAACCAGATTCAGTCGATAAACCCTTTGGAGCGTAAACATCAAATTCTAAATGGGCGATGTTGTAATCACCAACAACAATAATATCGCGGCCGCGTTTAATTTCAAAATCCAGATGACTGAATAAATCTTTTAAAAAATTTTGTTTAAACTGATGTCTTGGCTGACCCGAGGCGCCGTTTGGAAAATAAATGTTATATAAATCAAATTTTTCAAATTGCGACCAAACTATACGACCTTCAGAATCATATTCAGGCTTATCAATACCCCTGAATACATCAAAAGGTTTTAAATTTGAAAATGTCGCCGTACCTGAATACCCTTTTTTAATTGCCGATGACCAAAAATAATTTTTATAGCCTAAGGATTGAATTGCAGGCTCTGTTTGTTCAATATGAGCTTTGGTTTCTTGCAAACATAAAATATCAGGCTTTTCAGATTCAACAAAGCTAGGCAAATTCTTATCATAACAAGCTCTGATGCCATTCACGTTCCAAGTTATAAGCTTTATTGTTTTACTGTTCGTCATTTATATGGCAACAATAATGTCACATGAATTTGAAATCAAGTTTTGTTCAATTTTTAAATGAAAAATATCCTGCCATTGAAAAATCAATCCTTGATTCAACGATTTCAGAACAATTACTGTCGCCCTTTCATGTGACTTTGACAGAAAACACGTTTAAACAGCTGCAAACCGAAATCACCAGTTATCAAAATCTGCGTTTATGGTCAGAAAAAAATTTAACTGCCAATTACGAAAATAAAAAAATGCGCAAACCCAACAACACAGCAGTTTGCACCAGTTACGATTTTCACATTAACGATCAGGGCGAACCCAAACTGATCGAAATTAACACCAACGCTGCATTTTTAGCCTTGGGTTTGGAACTGTACAATTTTCATAAGCACAAACCCGAAACTCATTTTACCGAAAATGAGTTGGTTCAGATGTTTCAAAATGAAATAAAATTATCTGGCGCAGCACAAAATGAAATTGTAATCATGGATGAAAAACCACAAGCACAGCGTTTGTATATCGAATTTTTAATTTACCAAGAAATCTTCAAAAAAAATAATTTGAATACAAAAATTTTAGATATCACAGAAATTGATTCGGCCACTGCGAACAGCCTAATTTACAATCGTTACACCGATTTTTTCTTAGACGAAGATAAATCACAGCAGGTTAAAAATTTATTCAATGAAAACAAAATTCAATTGTCACCGCACCCTTACGAATATTTTTTACTGGCTGACAAACAACGTATGCACGATTGGAATTTGCAAACTGAAGTTGAAAAACCGCAAAGCCTTTTGAAAATTTATGATCTTGGTATCGAAGACAAAGATTTCATTTGGTCGATTCGTAAAACATTATTTTTCAAACCTAAAAATTCATTCGGCAGCAAACAAGCTTACAAGGGCGCAAATATCAGTCGTAAAACCTTTGATGCTTTTTACGGTTCACAGTTTATTGCTCAAGAGTATGTGATGCCTGCAGAAATTGACGTCGTGATTGAAAATACCCCGCAAAAATTTAAATACGACTTGCGGTGCTATGCTTACGACGGAAAATTGCAATTAATTATCGCCAGACTTTATCAGGGGCAGACAACAAATCTGCAAACACTGGGCGGCGGATTTGCGATTGCTAAGGTCGAATAGAAAATTCGTCATTTAATCTAGTTAAATTCATTCGGACTAAATAAATTTGCCAGTCCTGTCGTAACAGCCTGACATGACAAAACCTGCATTGCTTTATCTAAAAATGCATCGTTTGTTGAAGCTAATGTTTGCGTCTGCAAACATGATGAAAATGGTAATTTGTCAGTTGATTTCATCGAGGCTTTCAAATTATATACTTCGGGTTTGATCGGGTTCATGTAATTTAAACTTTCGCTGGTTATTTCATTACCATCGTTCATTTCGATATCTGGCGTGACACCAAAAAACTGAGTCGAAGCATTACTTGGTAATAAATAAAAACCTTTCGTTTTAAATAAACCAATATTTTTTTTATCCAACCAGCTGTCAACCTCTTGAAATGTTCCTTTACCAAAAGTTCTTTCACCGATAATCACTGCGCGGTGATATTCTTGGAATGCTCCAGAAATTAACTCTGCAGCGCTGGCCGAAGAATTCGATGTCAATACAGCCACAGGCCCAGAATAATTTTGATCAGCCGTTGTTAATGCGACTTCAATCGGCTTTGTAACGTCAAAATATTTCACCGAATAAATTTTTCGATTTGCGCCCAAAAACAAACCTGCCAAACACGCAGCTTCTGATAATTGACCACCTGGATTATCACGCAAATCTAAAACCAAACCTGAAATATTCTGATCAGCCATTTTTAAAATATCTGATTTAACTTCGTCACACGTGTTTTTTGCAAATTTTGAAATTTGAATCAAACCCATTTTTTTAGGGCCATCAATAACTTCCGAATAAACTTGATTAAGAATGCGATATGACCGTTGCAAGTTTTTAACATAACGCTGGCCATTTCGATCGATGACAAATGTATATGATTTTAATGTGCGCTCTTTTAGAACTTGCGAAATTTCTGATAAATTTAAATCAGCAATCGATTGACCGTTCAGTGTAATAACCTGATCCATCGGACGAAGACCCGCATTGAATGCATCTGAATTTTTAAATACTTTGCGAATTGTTGTGCGACCATTTTTTTTATCAAAAGAGAGTCCCACGAAATAAGGCGAGCGATCGCTGCTGGCCGTGACTTCGTTAAAATAATTCATGGGTAAAATGTATGTATGTGGATCACGATAGACTGAGAAAAATCCGTTGATACCCAAAGAAAATAAATATTTTTCAGGAATTTGTTTATTCAGATCTAACATATCTGCTAAAATTTGTTCGAAATGAAAATTTTGATTTAATTTTTCGTTATAAATTCGAATGAACGGCGTCAAATTTTCTTTTTCATTATAATTATCTAAATTTTGTGTACTGACCGAAGACGGTAAAATTTCACCTGAATAACTCAGTCGTTGATTGATTTTTTGCAAGCTGCCCATGACTGAATTAATACAGGCTAAAAAATATTTTTCAGATGAGTGGCAATTTTTATCGTTCACTAATTTTGTCAGATCAGATTTTTGAATGTCAGCTTTGGCCCAGTATTCTTCGATTTTATTGATTTGCAATTTTTGACTTGTCGCGGACGCTTGCAGCCCCGCCGAGATCCCACCAATCCCGGCAAAGACCAAGCCAAATAAAAACCCCATAGCGATTGTAACCAGAACGCCCCATGACTTCATCTTTCACATCTGTCTTGAATTCTTTTTCAAATTCAGACAGCTCCCAGTGACAAAATAGAGCAAGCCCGAGGCCACTGATTTTCGGTGTCATAACGATTTTATGCGGTTATGAGTGGCTAAATACGAAGTTTTTTCAGGGGTGAAAAGAAATCATGCAGGGCGGATATAGCATTACACTACACCTCTTTAATCACCTCAAACCCCTTCAAGCTTCCGACTATAGCGTACCCCACAGTAACAACTTTGGGGTTTATTTTTTTTAGCTTACCCGCAATGGCCTGCAATGTGGCTCCCGACCCAACAGCATCATCGAAAATTAAAACACGTTTATAATTGAAATGGTTTTCTTTGGGGTAAATTGTATTCTCGGCATTATCGATGCGCTCTTCAAGCTTACTGAGTGATTTTTGAGGTATTGGAATTTCACCCGAATAGGCTTTTAAAAAAACAATTTCTGGCAATTCTAAATTCAGATTTTTTTTGATTTGATTTAAAAAGGGAATTTTTCTTGGAAGCGAATGGGGTGTCCAAACAATGGCGTCAATTTTTTGAAATTTAATCAATTTAACAAGTGATTGTGAAATATGTTCTGCGACTTCGCCGATCAGTTTTATATTCTGCGCTTGCTTGGCATACAGAACAAGGTTTCCCAATAGGGTTTTTCCAAATTTAGGCAGGCTGTAAAAATCAGAATAATAAATAAAATCTAACTGGCAATCGGCAAATGTAATTTTAAATTTTTCCGATGCTTCAATCATTTTTATTTTAGAATCAAAGTATTGATTATACCTCTGTCTGGTTTGAATATATTCATCTGACAGTTTATGAATCAAATGAGTTTGCTTGTTGATCTCAACCCAAGCTTTAAATCCTTCGTCGCCATGGATAATTTGACCTTGTGGATTTATGTACAAATAATTTTCAGTATAAAAATTTTGAGTTTTCTGATCAATTTCGAAATTAATTTTATATTTTACTGATTCAACAATTTTATAATAAACACGTGGTGACGTGCCCATTTTTACGATCTGCTTGTCGCCTATCAACTTTTTAAGCTGTCTGTGAACGGCTTGTGATGAAATTTTCAGAAAATCCGTAATCTGCCTAGGGCTTGTTTGTTTGTTTTTCTTAATAAAATCATATATTTGCTGTTTTGTATCCGTCATCATAGTTTATAGTTTATACTAAACTATAAACTATAGCAACTGTATGGTTTTTTGCGTCTTGTTTTAAGACGTATTTAAGTTAAAGATAGATCCTATGATTATCATTACAGGTGCAAACGGATTTATTGGCAGCGCGATGGTTTGGCAATTAAACCAAGCCGGTATTACAGATATTATTGCGGTCGATAGCGTCGGGCTGGATCAGCGTAATTTATTATTAAAGCGCCAATATTCTCAGTTTTTTTTACATCAAGAGCTTTGGAGTTTTTTGGCTCAGCCTGAAATTCAGAAAAAAGTCACTTGGGTGATTCACATGGGAGCATGCTCAAGCACGACTGAAAAAAATTGGGATTTTTTATATGCTAATAATTTTCAATATTCTCAAAGATTATTTGAATGGTGTTCTCAGTATCAGAAAAATTTAATCTATGCTTCAAGTGCGGCCACCTACGGCGCCGGTGAAAATGGCTTCGATGATATGACTGACTCTGAAAAGTTAAAGCCATTAAACCTTTACGGTGAATCAAAAATAATTATGGATCGTTGGGCCGTTAAACAATCTGCGCAGCCTGCGAACTGGTATGCTTTAAAATTTTTCAATGTGTTCGGCCCCAATGAATATGAAAAAGGTTCGATGGCCAGCGTTGCATATAAGGCGTATCATCAGATTCGTGAAAAAAATGAATTGGGTTTATTTAAATCGTACAATCCCCAATACAAAGACGGCGAACAGTTGCGTGATTTTATTTACGTCAAAGACGTTGTTCGCTGGATGAATGAATTGATGGAGAAAAAACCAAAAAGCGGAATTTATAATATGGGATTTGGATCTGCACGAAGTTGGTTAGATATGGCAAAATCTTTATTTTCTGGAATGAGCAAGGATTTAAAAATCAATTGGCTAGAAATTCCTGATGATATTAAAAATCAATACCAATATTATACTAAAGCTGAAATGAAGAACTGGTTTTCTCAGAATCTAAGTCAACCTGAGTGGCCCCTTGAAAAAGCAATTGATGATTATGTCAGAAATTATTTATCTGAATCAGATCCGTGGTTATAATTTGTTATGTTTGAAAATCACACACAAGATTTACCCGAGCATCTTAAAAAATATATCGTAGAACAAAATTATTCTCGCTATACCCCACAAGACCAAGCCGTTTGGCGATATTGTTTGCGCCAATTAAAAAAGTTTTTATCTGTTCACGGGCACCACAGTTATTTAATGGGGCTTGAAAAAACGGGAATCGATGTAGAAACGATTCCAAAAATTTCTGACATCAGTGAAAAAATTAAAGAATTTGGCTGGCGCGCATTACCCGTTAGCGGGTTTATTCCGCCTGCAGCTTTTATGGAATTGCAATCACTCAGCGTTTTACCCATCGCCTCTGATATGCGAACGATCGACCATTTATTATATACACCCGCACCAGATATTGTTCACGAAGCCGCAGGTCATGCTCCAATATTAGTAGACCCAGAGTACGCCGATTATTTGCGTCAGTATTCTCAGATCGCAAAAAAATCGATTATCAGCAAAGAAGATTTAGATTTGTACGAAGCCATTCGTGAATTATCGGATCTGAAAGAAAATCCAAATTCAACAGCTGATGAAATTCTAAAATGCGAAAAAAATTTAATTGAAATTTCAAAATCAATGACTCATGCTTCTGAGGCTTCGCAATTGTCACGCATGAATTGGTGGACCGCCGAATATGGATTGATTGGTGATCTTAAAAATCCAAAAATATTTGGTGCAGGATTATTATCTTCAGTTGGCGAATCAAAATGGTGCTTATCAGAAAAGGTCAGAAAAATCCCATTAACAATTGATTGTATTCAACAAGGTTACGACATCACAGAGCCTCAACCGCAATTATTTGTGACGCCAGACTTTAAAAATTTAGTAAATGTTTTAAATCAGTTTTCTGAAATGATGGCGTATAAAATCGGTGGCAAACAGGGTCTAGACAAAGCCATCCAAGCCAAATCCGTAAATACAGTGCAGCTGGATTCAGGTTTTCAAATCAGCGGTGTCTGCTCAGATTACATTTTCGATTCAAATAAAAATATTATTTTTATAAAGTTTATCAGTCCCACACAAATTTGCCTGAACGATACAGAAATTTCAGGACAAGATAAATACTATCATGCACATGGCTACAGTACGCCGATCGGTCATTTTTCTATAAGTAGTGAAACTGTTGGCGACACTGTCACTACAAAATATGATTCTGGGTTTGAAATTCACGGCCTATTAAAGAATATCTTTATTCAAAAAAATGGCGCAAAGATTTATCGATACTCAAATGCAACTGCGACGTATCTAAATCAAATTTATTTTCAACCTGACTGGGGCGATTTTGATGTCGTCACAGGAAACACCGTAACGTCAGTTTTTGGTGGTCCCGCTGATCGCATTAAATACGGTGAAACAACTGACTTTGTTGCCAAAAGAGTACCTGAAAGTATCTATACTGATGAACAAAGAAAGTTATTTCAAGCTTTTCAAAATACAAGAGACTTCAGAACAAAACCTGATGTTACTGAAAACAATATTTCTGAAATTTTTAAATCGTATCAGAATTTATTTTCAAAAGAATGGCTTCTATTTATTGAATTGCTCGAATTATCTATAAAAAATAATTTATCTGAAAATTTAATTACAGAAATTAAAATACATTTAAATAAAATCAAAAACCAAAACAGTCAGCTGTCGTCAGTTATCGATGATGGTATTGCATTTGCGCATGAATAATATGAATCGCAATATTGAATTAAGAATTGTTTTGGTTCGTTCTATTTATGAACGAAACGTGGGTGCCACATCTCGCGCGATGGCAAACATGGGTTTTAGTCGCCTTATTTTAGTTGGTCCTCAGTGTGAATTTTCCATCGAAGCAAATAAAGCTGCAGCCAACGGTCAATATGCTTTTGAAAATAAAACTATTTATGCCGACTGGGATGAATTTTATAAGAATGAGCCCAGAGGTTTGCAAATAGCAACAACAGCACGTGACGGTCGTGGACGACAAGTTCAAGACTTAGCAACAACACTGACTGAATTTAAAAATACTTCGAAAGAATTGAAAAAAAAATCAGATACGCCGTTTGTAATTCATATTTTATTCGGGCCCGAAGACTGGGGCTTAAGTGCAAATGATATTCAGTACGCCAATTTTTGTTGTTCTATCCCCACTTACGGCGACAATACAAGTTTAAATTTGGCCCAAGCCACTCTACTTGCAATGCATATTTACAGAACCGTATTTGGTGGCGAAAAAACTAAATTAGAAGGACAACAAAAATTAAAGGCCTTACAAAAAAAGCCCACCGATGTTTTTCCGGACGAGTCCCTCAAGTTGTGGTTATCAGAAATGGGATTTAAATTAGACCAAAGAAAAATGAATGTGTTTATAGTCCTAAGACGCATGCTTTTACAAAACGCACCTTCGGCAAAAGAATTTAGAATTTTAGAAATTGTTTTACAACAAAGTCGCAGAAAACTTAAAGAGTTGAATGACTTGAAGAAGCCATAACATCAGCGATTTCACGAATTTTTTTAATCTTTTTTTCGACTTCAAAAACTTCTAACGACAAAGATTTACCTTCAAAATTTAATTTTTCAATTTGCAGCTGTAATGATTCTGAATCGGAACCGACCAATTCTAAATTGGCGGTGACTGAATTTAAACGATCAATTTCAGTTTTTATTTTCTCTATGCGCAAGTTTAAGTTATTGCGAGTCTGACTGAAAATTTTTGCGTGCGATTTTAAATCGGCAGCAGTCAAACCTGAATTGTATATTTTTTCTAAAAATCGTTCTTTTTCTTGGTCAGAACTTTCAATAAAACTGTGAACCAAAAGTGACCATTCATTTTTAAGTCCGTGCTTTTGAGGCACCCGACTGGAGTCTTCATTCATATCTAAAATGAGTATAGCATAGATTCTAATTAGTGAAAATATTTAACAACAGCGTCTAAGTTTTTTAAACTCTGAGGCGCTTCCAGCTTGACCGCAACTCGACCTTGGTACTGCTGAATCTCGGTCATTTCAAAATTATACCAAACAATTATAGGATCCAATAGGCGATCAAAATTTGCCGGTGCCACTAACTAGATCTTTAAATTATGTGTTAATTGTCTATACTCAATTAATGACTCAATTTTTAATTTTACTCTTTTTTTATTGGCCCGCTTTTGCAGATACCACCGATTTAAAATTTGGATCAAATCGAAAACCAACATCTGGAACTATACGGATATCATTTATTGGCGATATAATTATTCATGACGTACTTTATCAAAAAGTGATCGACAGCAAATCAAAAGATTTTTCGCAAATTTGGGCAAAGATAATTCCATTTTTTGAAAAAGCTGATTATTCATATGCAAACCTTGAAGGTCCTGTCGCCCTTGGAATAAATAATAAAATGAAAGATGTTGGCGATGTTGGTTTTACCTATGATAAAATTGTCTATTCAGGAACAAATTTTTTATTTAACTATCACCCGCAATTGATCGATGACCTTAAAAAATCAGGCATTGATATTGTTTCAACTGCAAATAATCACACCTTTGATCGCGGCTCTATTGGTATTGATCGAACTATTTCAGTTTTGAATGAAAAGCAAATGGCCTTCGTCGGTACGCGAAAAAAAAATACCACGGAACCGTTTTATAAAATAACTCAAATCAAAAATTTTAAAATCGCGTGGGTCTCTTGCACTGAATTTTTAAATGGCTTCAAAGATAATTATTCACAAATTTTATACTGTTATGATCAGGCCGATCAAATCATAGACATCATTACAAATTTAAAAAAACAAAAAGATATCGATGCAATTATAGTTGCTCCGCACTGGGGTGTTGAATATAAACACGAACCCACCGTGAACCAAAAAAAATATGCACAGTTATTTTTAGAGGCTGGGGCCTCAGTGATCATGGGTTCGCATCCTCATGTTTTACAACCCGTTGAAAAATACACAACTAAAGACAATCGAGAAACATTTATAGCATATTCTATGGGTAATTTTTCAGCCTACCAAAAGGATATCGATCGTAAAGCTTCTGCTGTCATTTATTTAGATTTTAGTAAAGATAATGGAGGTAAGGTTTGGATATCGAATTATACTTACGAACCCATTTTACGATCTGGCCCTGAAATTTTTCCTGCCAGAAACAATAAAGAAGCCGTCAAACACATCGAGAAGTATTTAGGCCCACTGAATTAAAGTTTATTGATTTAAATCTTGATCCTGAGCCCTGCCTTCGGTAACTGTTCAACAGACAAATTGAACATGTAACCAAAGGGGTTCTCGATGAAAAAAATGACTTTAGCATTCTTATTAACTCTATCTTTGAATGCCAACGCTGGCCTTTTAGATTTTTTTGACTTCACAAAATTTGGTGAAGCTTTATTACTAATTGTTGATGGCATGAACGACAATTTAGAAAAAGTGCGTTTATATCAACATGAAAAAATGGATGTGACTACACAGTGGGATCGCATGTGCCGAATCACTGCAGGTTTAAATCAATCAACTGTTGAATTGAATACAATTTTAACAGCATTTAATTTCGAAAAGAAAACATGTTTGCCATTAACGACAGCTTTACAATTACAAGCTGACATTATTGCAAATTGTGAAAAATTTAATTCTGAACCTGTTGCTGTAAATACCGATTATGTTTTAGGTCACTTTATGCAATCTGTTGAAGCTGTGAAACAAATCAAAGCTGAGTGCTTTAAATAAAAATTTTAAATTTTATATTGTCGCCAGTACAAACCTTGGCAGAGAATTATTTTTTCTGCCAAGACTTCCAGTAATCTTTCAATTCAACGTCTTCAAATCCAGTGTCAATTTTTAGTGGCTTCACCGAATCAATCATCACAGCAACTTCATCTGTAAATGTTTTTGTCCCTTGCGCTGCAAAAGCCTTCGGATGTGGCCCATGCGGAAATCCTGCGGGGTGCAACGATATCATATTCGAGTGCAGATTGTCTCTGCTGAAAAAGTTTCCTGCGTGATAAAATAAGACTTCATCGTAATCAATGTTCTGGTGAAAAAATGGAACTTTTAAAGCATCCGCATCAGTTTCAATTAATCGTGGTAAAAACGTACATACAACAAAACCATTTGCTGCAAATGTTGTGTGTGCTGATGGCGGCAAATGAACGCGATGGCTCATCATTGGCATCATATCGTCAACGTGCAAAGTAAACGGAAAATAATCACCCTTCCATGAAACTGTGTCATAAACACAATCATCATAACTGAATGCTGTTGTCGCACCATTGCTTCGAACCAAGATTTGCAAACAACTTAAATTGTTTTCTTTTTTAAATTTATCTTGATCTTCTAAATTGGGTTTTCCCAGTGCAGCCAAATCATAAAATGCATTTCGTCCAACCATGCCGCGATCAGGTTCGCGGTACAATCCAGTTTTTGATTCGATAATTAAAAACTGAGTTTTTTCTTCATAGATAAAAGTATGCTGCAAAGATTTTGGAATATTAATGTAACTGCCCGTTTTAAATTTTAACAATCCGTATTCTGTTAAAATTTTTCCTGAACCTGTATGGCAAAAATAAAGCGTTTCGCCTTCAACATTTCTTAATGCAGACAATTTATTTTCTTTGGCAGACAAATCAGTCGTTTCGTTCCATGTTGAATAAATCACAACGTCTTCGTTATACAATAACCGATGCCACGCGCAGGGTTGATGCTTCATATTCACAAGATCAAATAAATGCGGCTTCAGCGGCCCTTCGATATTTGTCCAACGTGTTGGTGCTTTGGCTTTTAATAAATGCGATACCGGACCAAAAAAACCTTTGCGACCATGCTCTTCTTCGAATTGGCCCTCTGGGATCGCCTTATGGCCCTGAGTATGATTTTTACCTTGTGAATATTGATGCATTATAAATATCCTCTGTCACGCTGATCGGCTTCGATCGCATCAAACAAGGCCTGAAAGTTACCCTCACCAAAACCGTCGTGACCTTTGCGCTGAATGACTTCAAAAAATACGGGGCCGATCACGTTCTTGGAAAAAATTTGCAACAAATATCCGTCGTGATCGCCATCAACCAAAATTGCATTTTTTTCTAAAAGATTTAAATCTTCAGAAATTTGTGGCATACGGTCTTTTAGCATTTTGTAATATGTGGGCGGCGGCGGATTTAAAAAATGAATTTCATTTGTTTTTAATTTTTCAAGTGTTGGCACAATATTTAACGTTGTTAAAGCAATATGCTGGATGCCTGAACCTTTGTATTCTTCAAGGTATTCTTGAATTTGCGATTTTGAATCTGTCGGTTCGTTGATTGGCACTGAAAACTTTGAACACGGCGAACGCATCACCTTTGAAATCAAACCTGTCGATTTACCTTTAATATCAAAATATCGGGCTTCACGAAAATTCAGAACTTTCGAATAAAAATCACACCATTTTTGCATTTCGCCGACGGGAACATTATTTGTAAAATGATCGACAATTTGCAATCCCAGACCAACTGGCATTGTTGAATAATCATTTAACTTAGCTGCTACATTAAAGATATCTGAATATAAATTTTTATGATTTTTCTCGTCGATAAAATAAATCAGTGAATCACCAATGCCATAAATTGCTAAAAACGGAGTTGCTCCACGTGATTCTGAGTTGCCATCAAAAGCTTTTGCTCCACGCGAAACAGCTACTGCAAATGCTTTTTCAGCATCGGCCACGCGAAAACCTGTCGAAGACACGCTGGGCCCGTGTAATTTTGAAAAATTCATTGCAAATGTATTGGGTTCGCAATTCAAAATAAAATTAATATCACCTTGGCGAAATAATTTAATATTTTTATTTTCAATTTTTGCGACTTCAGAAAATCCCATTTTTAAAAATAATTTTTCAAAATGCAATGCATCTGCGCCCGCATATTCAATAAAATCAACGCCGTACAAGCCGCACGGATTTTGTTCTGTGATTTTTGCTTCAGACCAGTTAATAGATAAGTTGTTCATGGGCACCTCTTGTTATTTGAAAAATATAACAAGTTCAAAGTCTTTGGTCAAAAAATGGCTTTGATTGTGCTGCTGGTTATCGCTATATGGATCAAATACAAAATAGACAGCAATTAGCACTTCAATATTTCGAAATCCGGATCGCCCTGAATAAGGCCAACGGATTACGCAACGATAAAACGCATTTAGAATTTGAATTAAGATCAACTGATGACGAGGATTTTGTTATTATCAAATCGTCCGGAGCCCATAATGGCTTAAGAATAGCATCTAAATTTAAAAATAGACTGTGGGAAGTGAATCTGAATAGCAAATTTATAGAATTATTCATATACTTCGTCGATAGAATTAAAAATTTACGACCTAACGAAAATATAAACGAAGAGCTAACAATCTGGCTTTTCAGGCTCTGGATTGTTTAATTGAAAAATCAAAAGCTCTGCCTGTTGTTTGATACTTAATTTTACAAAATGTGGTCTGTAATTTAAATCTTCATATCTATCAATGCTTTTACTTTCTAAATCGAAATCAATTATTACTTTTTTTGAATACATCGAAACAGATTTTCTTTTGATCGATGTCCAAATGATTGTCTCGCGATGTGTTGATGCCATTTCGCTATTAATGAATTCATAGTAAATTGTAGATTCAATATCGAAAACATACGTCTGACGAATCCCTTTTTTGTAAAGCTCAAGATCTAAGATAATAGCTGTGCCATCAATCGGCTGATATAAATATTTTATTTTTTCAAAAAGAAGTTCGTCAGAGTGTCGATAGTACATACTTTTTTTTCGGTGAAAAAGTTGAACAACTTGAATGACTGGACTAAAATCTGAAACTTAAACCAAACTACGATAAAATTTCTCGACATGTGGGTCAACAATGAATGATTTTGCGTTCCAGCGCACAATGTGCAAACCCTTTGAATCACGTAATCGTGACAGCGCGACATAGGCTTGACCGGGTTCCCACAAGGCTCCCAAATCGCACCATAATTCATCCAATGTTGCACCCTGTGATTTGTGAATTGTCGTCGCATAAGCCAACCCTAAAGGAAATTGAATCACGCTGGCTTTGACGTTGCCATCGGCATCCAGCATTGAAAATTGAAATTTTTCGACCGTGACTTCGCGGCCTAATTTACTGTTCGCGCGACCTAAATAATCTTTGCGAATGGTGATCGAATCGGGCGCGTAATCAGTAACTGTACCGCGCGTGCCATTGACCCAACGTTTTTGTGGATCATTTTTTAAAAACAAAACTCGGCAGCCAATTTTAATTTTTAATTGTTCAACAACAGGTGCCGTTTTTTTTAAATTTGTAATAAATTTTTCATCGCCTAAATAAATTGAATCAATAACGTGTTCGTCTTCGTTAATTTCATTTAATTTTTTTTGATTATACAATTCAGATTGTTCACGGCGTGGAAACAATCTGGTCCCCGGATGATCTTCATCATGAGGCTTTGTGTGTTCATTTAAAAACTCTTGTACGCGTGCCGAAATTTTTCCGTTTCTAACGTCTTGTAAAATATCTAAAAATTCAGTTTCTTGAACACGTTGATTATGTTTTAATTCGCACGTTATAAAATTTGTTTTGTCCCAAACTGAATTTAAAAAACACCAATCGCGTTTTTGACCGAATCGGGCCACGGGCGGCAGTTGGCCAAAATCGCCAACAGCAATTAAACGCATTCCACCCCAAGGCAATGTCGATGCTCGTGCAATTTGAGATAATTTTTCTGCAACCATCAGCGCATCACCAGGAATCATTGATATTTCATCAATGATAACGCCTTCGACTTTTTTAATTCGATTTAACAGCTTTGCATCTTTCGATGCCCTTGTATATGTGGCCTCTGGGCCACCTTCCATAATACCAAGTCCAAAAAAACTATGAAAAGTTCGACCACCCAAAAGAACTGCTGCAGCCCCCGTGCTGGCTAAAATTGGCAAAATTTTTGAATCCATATTTTTCATAAACTCACGAACGACAAAACTTTTGCCAGAGCCCGCTCCGCCGGTTAAAAAAATATTGTCTCCAGATTGCAAAAGCTCTAACGCTGTTTGTTGTTCGTTTGATAAAGTAAATTCCACAACATTGAGTATAGCCATGTTAGGACCTATGTACAAAAAAACACTCAAAAAAAAGATAAACTTGTTGCTGTCAGTCTTTGATTTACGATAGATTAAAGCACCTATGAGCTACAAATTTAAACAAACAACAGCTAATCCACATTTTCCAAATGTCATTGACGTAGAGCCCACTGAGGTTTTAGAAAATTCAGCACAATTAAAATTAATTGATGTGCGTGAAACTGACGAATACATCGGCGAACTGGGTCATGCATCCACGGCCGAATTAATTGTGTTAAATACAATACCTGAAAAAATTGATTCCTTACCAAAAAACGAAACCATTGTTTTTATTTGCAGATCTGGCGGACGATCAGCACAAGCCGCGGCTTTTGCAATATCAAAAGGCTTCGCAGAAGTTTACAACATGCGTGGCGGAATGCTGGCGTGGAATCATCAACAATTACCTATCACAAAATAATTTTAAAAAAATTAATCTTACCCAGAAAGTTCTATTATGCCTCAAAGCCAAGTTTTTGTTAATCGCACCTTAAATCTTAAAAAAATTAAATATATCGGTTTAGATATGGATCACACATTGATTCGTTACAACACTGAAAATTTCGAACGACTTTCACATAGTAAAATTATGGAAAAACTGGTCGCTGGAAAAAATTATCCAGAACAAATTAAAAAAATGCAGTTTGATTTTGATTTTGCTTTACGTGGACTTGTTGTCGATCGACAAAAAGGAAATCTTTTAAAATTAAATCGCTACACGGCCATCAGAAATAGTTTTCATGGCCTTAAGCCACTCGATTACAAAATCCATCAAAAAGTTTATAGATCAACATATATTGATCTGAGCAAATCTGATTATCTGGCCGTTGATACCAGTTTTTCATATTCATTAGCTCACGCTTATTCACAGTTGGTTGAATTAAAAGATTCAGACGCCAGTTTAAAATTACCCGATTACGCCCAAATGGCCGATGATGTTTTAGACGCCTTAGATGTCGCTCATCGCGATGGTTCGTTAAAAAATGCCGTCCGTGAAAATTTAAGTCATTACATCATCAAAGACGAAGCTGTTGTTCATGCCTTAGAAAAATTTAAAAAACATGGTAAGAAAATTTTCGTTCTGACAAATTCAGAATTTCATTACACAAAATTATTAATGGATTTTGCGATTAATCCATTTCTGAAAGAACATAATTCGTGGGTTGATTTGTTTGAAATTGTGATCGCATTCGCACAAAAACCGAAATTTTTCTATGATGATTTACGCTTTTTAAAAGTTGATCCAATCACTGGCACGATGACCAACATGGATGAAAAATTAACTCGCGGAGTTTATCAAGGTGGTAATGCCCGAAAATTCACAGCAGATTTGGGTCTGGATGGAGACGATATTTTATACGTCGGCGATCACATTTACGGTGATATTTTACGATTGAAAAAAGACTGTAACTGGCGCACAGGAATGATCATCGAAGAACTCGAACAAGAAATTCAGCAAAATAAAAAAGCCGAACCCATGACAGATGAAATCGAATCTTTGATGACAAAAAAAGAACCGATGGAAGACGAATTAACTGATCTGATGACAAAGCGTATTGATAAAATTAAAATCGACGAAAAACGTATCGATCAATTACAAGACGACATCACAGCGATCGACACACAAATCAGTCAATTGATCAAAAAACAACAGGCCTTGTACAATCCGAATTGGGGCCAACTGATGCGCGCCGGAAACGAAGAAAGTTATTTCGCCTACCAAATGGAACGCTACGCATGTATTTACATGAGCAAAGTCGAAAATATTTTTTCGTTGTCACCGCGAACTTATTTTAGAGCGCCAAGACGACCGTTGAGTCATGAAGTTTAGGGTTTATACCCAATAACTGCGACAGCTCTTTAATACGATATACGTTGAAATTTGTCGTATATTGCAGGAAAGAGAGCCTTTTCTATTTAAACGATTTTTCCGGCCCATAATTTTTCAAGAAAAATATGAATTGGTAAAATTTCAATTCCATCCGAAGTCAATTGCGGTTGGTTTGCCATGCACACGACTATTTTTTTCTGAAGTTTAAATTCTTCTTCAAACGGAGCAAAGCCTTTCAAGTCTTTTTTTGTAGGATTTGTTCCTGATTTGGCTTCGATCGCAATCATATTTTGTAAATTGTCATAAATTAAAAAATCAATTTCGTATTTTGTTGTCGACCGCCAATATTCAAGTTTTTTTTCTGACCTTGTATATGACAAATAAGTTTTTAATTCTAAAAACACAGCCTGTTCAAATTGCTTTCCGTATTCAGGCGTACCCACTGCAATTTCTTTTCGACCTGTCAGCGCCGCTGCGACTCCACAATCAAACAAATAAAACTTATGGCTTGTCATAGCCTTTCGCTTCGTTGTCGATTCAAACGCTGGCAAGATATGACCAATCAAAGTGTCTGATAAAATTTCAAAGTAATCGCGAACCGCCGTTGGGGTTATCTGCGCATCGCTGGCTATCGCCGTGTAATTGACTTGTTCACCATTAAATAATGCGGCGATATCTAAAAACCTAGAAAAATTTTGGATAGATCTTGTGACACCCTCGGCTTGAATTTCTTCTTTTAAATAAACACCGATATAATCTTTTAGGTCAGAAAAATAATCTGCCGATTCAATCACCGATGGTAATTTGCCTTTTGTAATTCCGTTCAACCAAAGTTGATTGGAATCATCACCAAGTTCTGAATAACAAAGCGGAAAAAAATTAAACCACGAAGCCCGACCACCCAACAAATTTGCACCGCTTCGTTTTAATTTTCGGGCGCTACTGCCCGTTAAAATAAATCGCAAAGATTTATCACTTTCAATCAGGTCATGAACATCATCCAATAAATCCGGATGCTTTTGAATTTCATCAATAATAATTATTCGTGATTCAGAATTTTGAACAAAATATTTCACAACATTTTGCAGCTGCTGTGGGTTTTTAATAAAATCTTGGTACTCAGAATTTTTCAGTAAATTAATATACAAAGCTTCGGGAAATTTCTGCCGCAAATAGGTCGATTTACCCGTTTGGCGGGGGCCCAGTAAAAATAAGCTTTTTCGCTTTAAAACCTCGGAAATATCTAAAAATCGATCAAACATAACATATTTTAGCTAAAAACTGAGTTTAAGTCACTGATTTTGGCTAAAAACTGATTTTAAGTCGTGGATATTGTATTAAAATTAAAATATATATAACATCAGATAATGATAAAAATTGATACAGCCCTCAACGGATCTAAAATAAAAATCAACCGGCTTCAAGACAGCAGCATCGAATTTTCTTGGCAAAAGCCTGATGTTGGTCTTGTTAAATATTTTTTTGGATTTTTTATTTTGGTTTGGCTAGCAGGCTGGGGGTTTGGTTTGAAAATAGTCTTCATGCAAATAATAAACTCACCTAACTTAAATTTATTTCTGCTTGCTTGGATTACTCTATGGTTAGCAGGTGGACTAGCCGCAGGATACTTTGCATATTTGGCGCTAAGGCCTCAGATACCAGAAAAACTTTCTTTACATAGCGATCAGCTGAATTACGACTCAGGAACTGTTAGTCCATTAGGACTGTTATTTAATATGAAGTATATGCTTAGCCCTTGGTTATTTTGGCAAAAATGCTTCAGACAAAGAATTATTCATACTGGTGTAAAAAAAAGAAAAGGACTCTTCAATTTAGAAAAAAATCCTTCTCGAATTTATTTTGATTTAAATAGCGACAGAATAGAATTAGGAAATGGACTGCGAGAACCTGAAATTGAGTGGTTGTATCTGCAAATTTCTAATTGGTCAAATCAAGGCTAATTACCTACCTAACCAAAATCATATAATCTTTTTCACCCGACAAATCCATCAATCCGGTGATGGATTTTTTTTCAGCATTCAATTTTTTACGTTGAGCTCGCGATTTATTAACGACGGCACAACCCCAGGCAGAAACTCCTTCTTTGTCTTCGGTGCTGCAGCGAAAAACGCCGCTGTCTTCGTCGATGATGTCATTTGAAAAATGGCCCGATGAAAATGTCATGATATTTTTTTGAATTTTTTCTTTGATTTTATGAATGGGGTTGCCGTGTAAAAATGATGTTGAATAAATTGCCGCTGTAATCAAAAAATATTTTTTATCTTTCAGGTTTTCGATGCGTTCGGCAAGCTTGGGCCATTCGTCGCGAACTAAAACTTGTTCGGCGGTTGAAATTTCTGAAAGCTGTTCGGGTTTTAAACTTAATTCTTGGTCTACAAAAATAAAATCAAACTTACCGTTTTGTTTTTCGATTTGTTTTTTGAATGAGAGAGCCAAATCCAAATGTTTTTGTTTTTCGGGCTCGATACCAAACCAAAAAGATTTTTCATTCAAAATTTCTTGCTGCAAGCGGCTTTGAATAGCCTCTGCAAATTGATCTGTATTTTCAAAATAACTGAGCTTTACTTTGGGCACAGTTTTTTGAGCACTTCCTAACTGAGAGTATATCAGAACACCCAGAGCTAAAATAAACACAATGGAGGCGTAAATAATGGGTTTGATTTTCATATTTTGAATTCCTTAGAGGATCAGACTACCTTATTGCTTTTATTTTAAAAAGTG